>CAYJKS010000209.1:0-1531 GCA_964370705.1 uncultured Azospirillaceae bacterium | reverse complement strand
TGAAAAGGTAAAGTAAAAATGGCAAAATTATCAAAAGCAAAAATAGCGTCATCTTATGCAGATTCGATTTCTGATTTAGCATTTGAGCAAAAGCTAGAAGACAAGGTCTTTAATGACTTCAAAATATTACAAAAAGAAGTTGCAATCAATAATGATATTGTCAAATACTTAACCAATCCATTTTGTGCAATTGATGACAAAAAAACTTTTATTGAAAATGTAGCAAATAAATTTGGTTTTTGCTCAATTACACAAAATGCCTTAGAAGTTATTGTTAATCATAATAGAGCTAGTTGCCTAAAAGAAATTTTATATGATTTTGAGAAAAAATATTATCATCACAAAAATGTTGTTGTAGTAGATGTTTCTAGCGTTATGGATCTAACCATAGAACAAAATGATAGATTAATAAAAAATTTACAAAAACTGACTAAAAAAGAAGTAGTTATTAATTACAAAATAAACCCAGATATTTTGGGAGGTTTGTTAATTGAGCTTAATTCTAAGCTAATAGATGATTCGATAAAAGGCAAACTAGATTATATCGAGCTAATGATGAAAGGGGCAAAATAAATGTCTGATGCTAGTGAAATATCTTCAATCCTAAAAGAACAAATCGCCAAGTCTAAAGTAGATACAGACATTGCAGAAGTTGGCAGAGTTTTGTCTGTTGGCGACGGAATTGCTCGTGTATATGGTTTGGATAATGTCGAATATAATGAATTGGTTGAGTTTGCCAGTGGTGTTATGGGTATGGCTCTTAATCTAGAAGAAGATAATGTTGGCGTTGTGCTTTTGGGCTCTGACGAAGACGTTAAAGAAGGTGATGTAGTAAAAAGAACTCAAAAGATTGTCGATGTTCCAGTTGGTAAGGAGTTGTTGGGCAGGGTAGTAGATGCTTTGGGTAAACCTATAGACGGTTTGGGCGATATAAAAGCAAAAGAATTTAGAGATTGTGACATTAAGGCTCCAGGGATTATTGCCAGAAGGAGTGTGCATGAGCCAGTTCAAACAGGGCTAAAGATTATTGATTCTTTGATTCCAATAGGAAGAGGGCAAAGAGAGTTGATTATTGGTGACAAACAAACAGGCAAGACTGCGATAATACTAGATACAATAATCAACCAAAAAAAGACCAATGATTTGGCAAAAACAGACAAAGAAAAGCTCTTTTGTATTTATGTTGCTGTTGGGCAAAAACAATCAAGTGTTGCCCATGTTGTAAAAACTTTGCAAGATTATGGAGCAATGGATTATACAATAGTTGTTTGTGCTAGTGCCTCAGACCCAGCACCTTTGCAATTTTTGGCACCATATTCTGGTTGTGCGATGGGCGAGTATTTTAGAGATAATGGTATGCATGCAGTTATTTTTTATGATGACTTATCCAAACAAGCAATAGCTTATCGCCAAATGTCATTGCTACTCAGACGCCCACCAGGCAGAGAGGCTTATCCTGGAGATGTTTTTTATCTTCATTCTCGTTTATTAGAAAGAGCTGCCAAAATGAGCGAAAAAAATGGTGGAGGCT
>CAYJKS010000208.1:0-1532 GCA_964370705.1 uncultured Azospirillaceae bacterium | reverse complement strand
AAACTTGGCAAGAGGGGACCGCCAAAAATCTTTAATCAAACAAAAGGCTAGATTTATTTTTCTAGCCTTTTTATTTTAGGCATTTGAGCTTTCTATTATTTTTTTATAAGCTTGCATCTGGTAGGTTGGGTAGCTTCTTATTTTTGCTCTTTGACTAGATGTTAAGCTCCATACTATAGAATTGTTAGCTTTGTCCCAACTTGTTGCAATAAATCCAGAATCTGAGAGATTTTGCATTTTATTAAAAATTATAGATGAATATTTTATTGCCTTTTCGGGCAAGTGCATTTTTGTTGTTATTGAAGATAGCTTTGGTGATTGTGCTGAGTTAAAGTATTTTTTTAGATAAAGAGCATTTTCTCCGTTTCTGGGATTTGTGCCAGTTTTGGCAATATGCATTCCATTTTTTAGAGCATTTATCCAGCTTCTAGGATTGTCGGCAGCAATTAAAGATATTGCAATTCTTCTGCCATTTTGTTTGGCTGTTTTTTCTCTTATTTTTAGCATTTGCTCCATAATGCCACAACCTCTATAATCAGGGTCAACTAAAATCGCTTTGTATATGGCAAGTTCTGAGTTCTTGTGTTCTCTTGCAAAATATTCCATATCTCTAGGCTCATTGTCATCGGGAAGTGTGAGCATTGCATGAGAAATCAACTTGTTTTTATTATACATTCCAAAAACAATTGTATCATTAGAATTAAGTGCTTTTGCAAAATCGCTTTTGGTTCTATGAACAATAAAATGTTGCTCACAAGGATGCAAGTTGCTAATAACCTTTTTTTGCAAACTAATCATATTATCTAAATCATTTATATCTAATCTTTTTAACTCTAAACTCATAACCTACCTCAATAAAATAAAAAAAAGATTTGAAAAAAAACTCTCAAATCTTGCAACAAATAAAACTTATAAAACAAACATAGTTTTATCGTCGCAACTTATTATTATAGCGGCGGCGTCTTAAAGAAGTGTTTTGGTTTAGGGTGATTAACATTTTGGTTTATCCTTGGATTAAAATAAAAAAAAGATTTGAAACTTATTCAAACCTTGCAACTAATAAATTCTATAAAAAAAACAGCACTTATCGTCGCAATTCGATATTGCGGCGGCGTCTTGATGAGTTATTTAGAACTATTTTATTCATATTTAATCCTCTTTTGAATTAATATAAATAAATTAAAAGAGATTAACTGTCAAATAAAAAAATCTAAAAATTGTTATTTAGACGCAAAATATGTTTGATTGCTTCTATAAAGTCGCCGTATTTGTATAGTGTTTGCATATCATCCTTATCTATGATTAGGTATTTTTGTAACTTTTGATTATATGCAAGCAAATCGAGCTCGTTTTCTCCTAGCAAGATTATGTCTTGTTGATTATGGCTAAGGTTTTTATCTAAAATATTCAAATATTGGTTATCTTCTGATAATAATATACCAAACAATTTTGCACCATTATAATCAAAACCATTTATTTGGTGCAATAGTTCAATATAATCTGTTGGAATATTGGTAATATTACGATTAAAA
>CAYJKS010000207.1:0-1533 GCA_964370705.1 uncultured Azospirillaceae bacterium | reverse complement strand
TACACACTGCTGATTTAATAACCCAAATTTGCCTCGTTTGTTTGCTAAATACTGTTATGTTTAAAAAAGACAGTGATGGGAAGCGCACTCTTTCAGACATAAGTCAGCTACTCCCATCAAATTTTTATGGAAATGTTCCATCAACTTCCTATGAAAAGCTTTTTTTTGATTGGAGAAATAAGTATAAAGAATATAATGACGCTATCCTAAACGAGTACTATAATGCAAATGAAACAGGGCAGTATAACTGTGAAGTCAGCTTAGATATAGAAAAGTACTTTCCCTCATTGAACCCTACATTTGTATATAATTTTATTTTAAACAAGAATTCTACACTTTATCATGATAATGAGCTAAAATGTCATCAAAGGATTTTGAAAAAATTACTATGTTTTAACGTTGTAAGCTTAGAAACAGAGAATGATTTGCTTGAATACTATGGAGATAAATTTAATTATAAGCAAACACCATGCAGGCCTAGTTTAGGACTCCCACAAGGGCTTCCGCAAGCAGCCTATTTTGGCAATATTGGAAGGTCTATGATTGCTAGAGCGTTTGAAAATAAATTTTGTGGCAAAGCTTTTTTTTATGTGGATGATGTTGTAATTTACCCAAATCTTAAAGATTGTGAAATGAAAGATTGTTCGGTAGGTGTTACGAGTGATTTAGAAAAGGGCATTGGGCACGCAATAAAGAAGGTCGTAGATGACGCTAACGCTCAAAAATTAAATGCATTTCAAGATGATATTGAGTATAAAATAAAAATACATCCTTTTGGGAAAAAAAGTAATATTGAAAAACTTAGTAATTCACAAAATAAGGGAAAGAATTTTTTACGACCGTTTGCAAGTGAGGCATCTCAAATATCGCTTGCAGTGGGTAATTCATTTGACCCCTTACAAGACATAAGCTTAGAACAAAGGATTGATAGTTTACTAAAGGGTATAAAAAAAGAGTTACAACTTGCTAGTACAAGAGATTTTGACGAATCGTATGTAACGCTTCTTAAACGTTATGTAAAGTTTTTTCTATATCGCAAAAAACTTGTTACTGCCAAAAGTATGGGCGATAAAGAACTAGAAGAAGAAATTAATACTTTTTGCATTAAATATTTATTAAATGATGACAGTTCTTTTACCTCTAAGAAAATAAAAGATGTTTTCCAGAACTTTGATGAAGATATTTTTCAAGCTGAAGCTCAATTACTTATAACTTCACAACCTGATAAAATAAAAAGGGAAGGATTTATAAAAAAAATTAATTCATTTGAGGAAAAGTTATGTCCGCATCTGTCTTTGTCTGTGAGATATTTTGCAAAAGTTTTCATTGAAGTTTACCATGATGATAATGTATACACATCACTCAAGGCAGAAAGTAATCTTTGTATGTCAGACTTTGCAAAATCGCATTTACAAAAAAAGCGTTCAGCGATGGAAAAGTTATTTAATTTCAATAACAATAATAGGTTTTGTGTTGATACTGCACTATTATTAGGATATGGCACTACGTGCTCTTACCACTTCTTTTGAGCTC
>CAYJKS010000206.1:0-1538 GCA_964370705.1 uncultured Azospirillaceae bacterium | reverse complement strand
ACAAAAGTTGAATAATTGCAATTATACAAACACACGCCCATATTGCAACAAAAAAATGACTTGGTCTTGCGTATGAAGCAGTTAATATTTATATATAATATGTAACAACAAAGTTACACATTAAGTAACAAACTGTGATAGGAGAAATAAAATGACAGTAATAAATGAAACAGTGTTAAATTGTTTAAGAAATGGGGTTTGTCCCGCAGATGCTAAAAGCTGGATGTTAACAGAGATTTCTAAAAACCCGCAAGCTTATGAGCAAGCTCTTGGTGGTTCTCTGCCAGAGAATATTTATACAGAGTTGAATATCCCTAATTATAAAGCTTATGGCAATGGTTTTGATAAAGAATATATTGATAATATGTTAGCTGATGATAAGTTTCAAAATGTTATTGGAAAGACCTCAAGAAATGAAGGAGGGTATGTAAACGACCCAAAAGATAGAGGAAAAGAAACTAAATATGGAATTTCAAAAAAATGGTATCCTAATGAGGATATAAGAAATCTAACTCCTCAAAGAGCACAAGCAATTTTGTATAAAGATTATTGGCTAAAGCCTAAAATAAATCAATTACCTGATGTATATCAATATCCTGTTTTTGATAATGGAGTAGTTCAAGGTCCTGGTGCATCAATCAAGCATATTCAAAGTGCTGCTGGTGCTGGTGTTGATGGTATTATTGGCAGTAACACAATAAATGCACTAAATAGTCACTCTGATTCGCAAAGAGTACTTAATAGGTTTCAAAATAATGTACAAGGGCGATATGATGAGATTGTTGAAAACGATTCTTCTCAAAAGAGGTACAGAGATGGTTGGAGGAATAGAAATAATACTTATTAAAATAATAGGGAGGAAACTCCCTATTATTTTATTTTGTTTTGAATATACTCAATATTCTCTTTTATATATTGATATATGAAGAAGTTTATGCTATCCGATGCTTGCAAATGTATAGAAGTTCCGCAGTTTTGTTGGTTGCATAAATTTGTGTCTGTATATAGTGCATCAAAAGAATTTGAGCAGGCATCGACAAATGTTTTATAAATTTCTTTTTGTTTTTTTATATCATTTGTATAAAAATCTTCAAATAGTTTATTTGCAACATCGTTATAACAAGCTAGTTGTTTATTGTTAAGAGAAATTTTTAAATCTGTATAGTAGGTATAAGAGCAACCATCGTCAACATAGCCAACCTTAGGGCAAATTTTTTTTATATCATCATCAAGTTCTTTGTTACATTTTTCGAGGCTTTTATAATAAAGCTCAACTTTGTTATTTGCGTTCGTTTTAGCTGCCAAAGCAGGGCTGGCAAATACAAAAGAAGCAAACATTAACATAAGAATTTTTTTCATAGCAAATCCTTTTTAATATAGTTTGTTAACAATTATTATATAGGCTATTAAAAATATATCAACAATATAATTCAATTGTAAGAAGATTAAAAACAAGAACACAACCAACGTATAACTCAAGCACTTGCTTGTTTTTCAAAGTCTATATCGCATTTATTTTTTCGTTCTTGAAAAGCGTC
>CAYJKS010000205.1:937-1539 GCA_964370705.1 uncultured Azospirillaceae bacterium | reverse complement strand
AATTTGCAGGGTTTTTTGTTGTTTTTAGGCTTTTTTCCAGCTTGTGCCTGTTGGAGAGTCTTCTAAAACAATACCTAACGACTTTAGCTCTTGCCTTATTTCATCAGCCCTAGCATAATCCTTAGATTTTTTTGCCTCAGATCTTTGAGCAATCATATCTTCTATTTGCTCAATGCTCAAGTCGCTAGTTTCTACACCACCCATAAACCAGTCATTTGGATCTTGATAAAGCAGACCCAAAACCTCTGCACTACCTAGCAACAAAGATTTGTATTGGCTTTTTTCTTCATCACTTTGTGCTTTGTTTAACATATTAGCAATATCATGCAAATAGCTAATAGCCAAAGGTGTGTTCATATCATCTGCCAAAGCCTCAGAAACCCTAGTATCTACTATAGGATTTGCATTAACATCTGCAACCTTTAGCAAAGAATTATAAAACTTATCTAAAGTAGCTTTGGCTTGTTTTAGACCATCAAAAGTAAAATTAAACGGTTGGTGATAATGTGTGCTTATAAATAGCAATCTTAATGCCTCTGCAGGATAATCTCTTACAATCTCATTAACTGTATAAAAATTACCCAATGACTTTGACATTTTTA
>CAYJKS010000205.1:0-927 GCA_964370705.1 uncultured Azospirillaceae bacterium | reverse complement strand
CCCGTCAACCATCAGCATACCTGCGTGCACCCAATAATTGGCAAACTTGTCATTTGGGTGAGCACACATTGATTGAGCACATTCATTCTCGTGATGAGGAAAAATCAAATCAGAACCACCGCCATGAATATCAAAAGAATTACCCAAATACTTTGAGCTCATTGCAGAACATTCCAAGTGCCAACCAGGACGCCCAAAACCCCAAGGGCTATCCCAACCGACTTGTCCCTCTTCAGAAGGCTTCCACAAAATAAAGTCAGCAGGATTTTTTTTGTTATCTGCTTGCTCAACTCTTGCTCCCGCAATCATATCTTTTAGACTACGTCCAGACAAATACCCGTAATTTGGCATAGAGTCTACAGAAAACAAAACCTCGCCTTGTGCCTCATAAGCATGGCCATTAGCAATAAGCGTCTCAACCAATTCTATCATCTCTGGGACAAACTCTGTTGCCTTAGGACGATAGTCTGGATTAGCAACATTTAAGAGTGCCATATCTTCTAAATACCACTCATAAGTCTCGGTCGTTATATCTTCGATGGAGCGACCTGTGCTTTGAGCCTTGTTCATTATCTTGTCATCTATATCTGTAATGTTTGATGCATAAGTAACCTTGTCTTTGCCATAAAAATGACGAAGGACTCGGCTCAAAACATCAAAAACTACTGCAGACTTGGCATTGCCTAAATGAGCTCTGTCATATACTGTAGGACCGCAAACATACATACGCACGTTATTACAATCTATTGGAACAAATTTTTCTTTGCGTCTAACTAGTGTGTTGTGTAAGTATATATCTTGCATGTTTTTCTCCTATTTATTTTAAGCTGCCTCACCAATAAGGCGGCTATGTATTTTGTTGTAGCCTATCAAAGGCAACAATGTTTTGAGCTCGGGACCATTCTCCATATTAGTAATTGCCATACG
>CAYJKS010000204.1:0-1584 GCA_964370705.1 uncultured Azospirillaceae bacterium | reverse complement strand
ATATTACAGACTTTGTTGATATTGGAGTAACAACCCAGTATTTAGATAAATTATGCAGCGATTATATTCTAAAAGCTGGTGCTATTAGAGCTTGTTTGAACTATAATGGGTATCCTTTCACAATTTGCACATCTCCCAATCATGTAATATGTCATGGTTTTCCAGATGACAAAAAGCTCAAAAATGGCGATATTTTGAATATTGACGTAACAGTTGTTGTTGATGGTTGGTATGGCGATTCTAGTAGAATGTATTATGTTGGCACTCCTAAGCTCAAAGCAACAAGACTTTGTGATGTTACTTATGATTGCTTAATGAAGGGCATTGAAGTTGTTAAGCCAGGAGCTCACTTTGGTGATATTGGTGCAGTTATTCAAGAACATGCTCACAAATATGGTTATTCTGTAGTTGATATGTTTTGTGGACATGGATTAGGCAAGGTTTTTCATGATTCTCCACACGTAATGCATGCTGGCAAAAAAGGCACAGGGCCAATAATAGAAGAGGGTATGTTTTTTACAATTGAGCCAATGATAAATATTGGCAAAAAGGACGGTTTTATAACTGCTAATGGTTGGACAGCCTTAACTAGAGATAAGTCTTTGTCAGCACAGTTTGAACATTCATTAGGTGTTACAAGCACAGGCTGTGAAGTTTTTACATATTCTCACAAAAATTTGCACAAACCACCATACTAGCAGGCAAAAAATGAACAAAGAAGCAGACTATCTAGGGCATAGAAAAAGACTAAAAGAGCGTTTTGTTTCTTTTCCGTCTAGTTTGCCTGATTATGAATTGTTGGAATTGATGCTATCTTTGGCTATTCCTCGCAAAGACACCAAACCTTTGGCAAAATTATTGCTAAAAGATTTTGGTGGGATTCCACAAATATTAAATGCTCCAGCTGATAAGTTAATGCAATATTTAGGGCTAAAAGAAAACACCATCTTTGTTTTTGAGCTTTTTAAGGAGGTTGGTATTAGAAACACATGGAGCAAGCTAGAAGATTCTGATATGCCGATTATGTCAACTTGGGATGACTTAATCTCTTATTGTTCAACAACTATTGGTTATAGTGAAGTAGAGAATTTTTATATAGTTTTTCTCAATGCAAAGAATCGTGTTATTGGCAAAGAGATTCAACAAAGAGGAACAATAGACTGTGTTGCGATTCATCCAAGTGAAGTTGTTAGGTCAGTTATAAGCAAGAACGCTAAGTCAATAATTTTGGTTCATAATCATCCCTCAGGAGATGTTACTCCATCATCAGCAGATATTATGGTGACAAACAAAATAAATGATGCTCTAAAATCAATAGATGTTACATTGCTTGACCATTTAATTATTAGCAAAACAATGGTTTATAGTTTTAGTGAGCATAATTTGATAAAAAAATAAAAAATTATAAAAAAAATACTTGCAATATATTTTTTTTGGTTTATAAATACATTTCGTTAACGGGGCATAGCTCAGCCTGGTAGAGCGCTTGCTTTGGGAGCAAGATGTCGTTGGTTCGAATCCAGCTGTCCCGACCACTATTAAAAAGACGGATAACTCCGTCTTTTTTTGTGCCTAAAATTATAT
>CAYJKS010000203.1:0-1606 GCA_964370705.1 uncultured Azospirillaceae bacterium | reverse complement strand
CATACTCGATTATGTCATCAGCTTCTAAGGGCTTGTAATGTGGAATACCTTTCCAACGCTCTTTTATATCTTCCTTCATCAAATCTTCAAACTCTGTAACTTTATATTTCTCAACGCTACATCTTATTATATCAGCGTTAAGAGCTTCACGTACATAATTTTGCACTTTAAGACTTAACTCTGGATGTTCTCTTGTAAATACACAAGCTGCAATATAAATGAGTTTGTTTGCCATATTAATTCTCCATACAATAATTCGCACTTTGGAAATATAAGAGCGATATTTTACCGAGCATACTCTTATTCATTTGTCTTTGCAAACCTTGAGAGAAATGCGCTTGCAACAGTCTATATCTATTATATATATTTGCCTATTATGATTTACACAATAGCAATAATTTGTTTGGCAGTCGAAACAATTTGTATAAAAATTATTAAGCCCACATTTTGCAAATTCCATACAAAAAAACCACAGATAACTACTCAATTTTATAGATTTTTTTTGAGTCAAGCCTCAAACATTCTCTCATTTGACTAGAATTTATAAAATGATTATATAATTTAACGACAAGGGAAATCAAATTATTTTTAATAAGGCATTGTTATACTTCAAAATCAGGCAAAGAAAACTTAATATAATAATAGAAAAAATAGCATTGCATTATTATAAAATACGCAATTATGCTTTATTTGCGCTTATACAATCAGAATTTTTTGTGCCTATTCAATCAAAACCTTTCAACTCAACATAATTTATAGAAAGTTTGTAGATATTCTACAAAACCTAGCTTGGAATAAGTTCCAGTGGTGCTAACCTCTACTACTCTTAAAACACCATAACTTGATGTGAGGAATTGATGAAACTATTTTATAAACTGATTTTACCTTGTTTATTATTTGTCTGTATTGGACTTGGAATTGTTATTTGGCAAAGCTTCACACTAAGCAGTCAAGCCCTTATTTCAGCAAACGAAGAAAAAGTATTTGTTGCCAATTCAAGCGCAACAGATAATCTATCAAATCTCTATTCATTTGATAAATTAAACGCAATATCCTTTTCTCTTTCAACCTTTTTTAAACCCTACCTTGTTGGCACAGAACTAGAAAAACAAGACAATTTTAGTGCTTCTAAGAAGAGAGTTGTAGACACAAGAAGAACCTACAGCTATGCCGAAGTAACTCTTGTTGATGCAAATGGACGTGTATTATTAAGTAGCTCGGACAAAGTAGAAGGCTCTTCCGTTGCCAATAGAGATTTTTTCCAAAAAGCAATCAAAGGCGAAATTACCATTGGTAATCCATTTATTCACAACAACGCAGATTTAGTTTATTCTGTTGCTGCGCCAAAATACAACTACGAAGGCAAACAAATTATCGGCGTCATTTATATTTTCAACTTTATTGACAAAGAAATTGCTAGTCGCCTCGTGTCTGGTAAATACGGCACTTTTATGGTTGTTGACACAAATGGCACTGCTTTTTTACACAGCGATAAAAGCAAAATGTTGAAATATAATATCAACAATAGCAACATCTTATCCGCCTTAAAAGAAGAAGGTGGTGTTCATCATGGTTCATTTGTGTCAGAAGATGGCAGACAGAAAGT
>CAYJKS010000202.1:0-1610 GCA_964370705.1 uncultured Azospirillaceae bacterium | reverse complement strand
GCTGTAGAAAGATTCGAAAGTATATAATTTTTATGAAAAAACTAGTTATTAATTTTTTTGCTATCTGCCTTTTGCTTGTTTTTTTGCCTAATGCAAAAAGCAAAGAGCTAGTCCTTGACCTAAAGTCAGAAGGATTATATGTAAGCAATATTTCTGTTGATGGACTACAAAACCTATACAATGACATAGGCTACAAAGATTTTATATATATGCCTGAATGGAAGTATCCGCCAATTTTTTTAACAACAATGCCTTTTGATTTTTATGACATAAAAGATAAAGATTATCGCAACAAAATATTTTTGCAAATAATGTCGCCTCTTGCCCTAAGGATTAACGAAGAGATTATATTGCAAAGATTAGAACTAATAGAAATAAGAGATTATTTTTATCAAAACAAATCCTACACTAATGAGCAAAAACAAAAACTCGATGAATGGGCAAAAACCTACGATGTCCACACAAAAATAAAAGATGATTCTAGATATGAGATTATACAAAAAGAACTTCTGCTCAAAATAGATGAGGTTCCACTCTCAATCTTAATTGCTGTTGCTGCAGCAGAAAGCAACTGGGGAACAGCAAGAGAAGTCAAAATAGGCAATGCCATATACAAGACAAAAATTTGGTATACTGATGAGGGCATAAAACCCCTAAATGACGATGATGATAGCTACAGAATAAAAAGCTACAACTCTTTGTATGATGCCATAAAAGATTATGCTTTACTCCTAAATAGCAACATCAACTACGACAATATGCGAAACCATAGAGCAAACATGCGTATCCACAAGCAAAATATAAGAGGCAGAAACATGGTTTATAATATGATTATTGCCTCTCCTTTGCAAAATTATGCAGGGCTCATCAACTATATTCTAACCTTTTATGACTTAACTAATATAGATGATGCAAGCTTAGGAAGCATCTCTATGCTAAAAAAACAAAAAAACAAGGAATAATGAATGCTAAAAATTACCACAATACTTTGTAGAGCAGGTAAAATGGACAACTATGCCTATTTGCTTGTAGATGAAAAAACAGGCAAGTCTGCGATTATTGACCCTTCTGAGGCAAAACCAATTATAGATGAATGCAACAAGCAAGGCATAAAACCAGATTATATCCTAAACACTCATCACCATTTTGACCATGTTGAAGGCAACTTAGAACTAAAAGAAAAATATGATGCCAAAATAATTGCTTGCAAAGATGACGCTTATCGCATAGAAGGAGTTGATGATTTTGTAGAAGATGGTAATATTTTTGAACTTGGCGAAAGCAAAGCAAAAATTATTAGAGTAGACGGACACACAATTGGACATATTTTGTGGTATTTTGACCAAGACAAAGCTTTATTTACTGGTGATATGCTTTTTAATCTATGCGTTGGCGGATTATTTGAAGGCACAGCAGAACAGATGTGGGAATCTGTTAAAAAAATAAAAGCCCTACCAGATGATGTAGAATTTTATCCTGGTCACGAATATACAATTTATGGCTTAAGATATATAAATACTCCAGCTATGCAAGACTATGCTGACAAAGCAAAAGCAAAGTTATCTAAAGGGTTACCTGTTGCCCCTACGAAACTAAAAGAAGAAAAAATC
>CAYJKS010000201.1:0-1611 GCA_964370705.1 uncultured Azospirillaceae bacterium | reverse complement strand
AAAAAAGCGTAGATAAAAAACTACGCTTTTTTTGTTGATTTATGATTACTAAATCATAATCATTCCACCATTGATGTTGATTGTTTGACCAGTAATATAACCAGCCTCATCACTTGCTAAGAAAGCAACAACGTTTGCAATATCTTGAGCCTCTCCCAATTTTCCTTGTGGAATTTTGCTAAGTAATGCAGCTTTTACATCGTCTGTTAAAACGTCTGTCATAGGAGTTCTAATAAATCCTGGCGCAATAGAGTTAACTGTAATGCCACGGCTACCAACTTCTTGTGCCAAGCATTTGTTCATAGCAATCATACCAGCTTTTGATGCTGAGTAGTTAGCTTGACCAGCGTTGCCCATTACACCCACAACAGAAGCCATGCCAATAATACGGCCAAAGCGTCTTTTCATCATGCCACGGATAGCAGCTCTTGCTAATTTGAAGCCAGCAGTTAGGTTAACATCTTGAACCAATTGCCATTCTTCGTCAGTCATACGCATAAATAGGTTGTCTCTGGTTAGTCCAGCATTGTTTACTAAAATGTCGATACGACCAAGTTTGTTTTCTACATCTTGAACTAATTGATTAATAGCGTCTGTTTCTCCTAAATCAGCAACAAAGCATTCAACTCTTTCGCCGAGTTCTGCTTTTAGTTTTTCGATATTTGTAGGAGTTCTATCTGTTAGGGCTAAAGTAGCACCTTGAGCGTGAAGTGTGCGAACGATTTTGTCGCCTAAGCCACCACCAGCTCCAGTAATTAGAGCAACTCTATCTTTTATTTCAAACATATTAATTTCCTTTATATTATAAATTTTTTGCAAGATTTTCAATTTCTGCAGCAGTGCAAACAGATGCAGAGTTGATTTCTTTATAACTTCTTTTAACTAGTCCAGACAATACTTTGCCTGAGCCTAGTTCATAAACATCAGTTATGTTTTGTGATTGTAGATAGTCCATAGTTTCTCTCCAACGGACAGAACCAGTAACTTGCTCAATCAGGTTTTTAATGATCTCTTTTTCATCTATTATTGGTTTTGCGAGAACATTAGAAATAAGTGGAATTTGAGCAGGGTTTGCTTCAACTTCCATAAGAATTCTTGCCATTGTCTCGGCAGCAGGTTGCATCAATGGGCTATGAAAAGGTGCACTAACTGGAAGTTTTATGCATCTTTTTGCACCAAATTCTGAGGCAATCTCTACGGCTTTGTCAATAGCAGCCATGTGTCCAGAAAGAACAACTTGTCCTTCTGAGTTGTCATTTGCTGGAACACAAAAACTATCTTTGTTACTACATGCTTCAATAAGAGCGTCTACGTCATTAAAAGACATTCCAATAACAGCTGCCATACCACCAACACCTGCGGGAACAGCTTTTTGCATGGCATCGCCACGAGCTCTTAGCAAAATTGCAGTATCTGCAACAGAGAAAACACCAGCACAGCAAGCAGCACTATATTCACCCAAAGAATGTCCAGCTACAAAACTTGCTTTATCTTTGAGCTTTATGCCAAAGTCTTTATCTAAAACGTTTACTACTGCCATAGAAACCGCCATTAGAGCAGGTTGTGTGTTTGTAGTTAAGTTTAACTCAGACTCAGGTCCGTTTATCATTA
>CAYJKS010000200.1:0-1676 GCA_964370705.1 uncultured Azospirillaceae bacterium | reverse complement strand
CAACATTGCTAAACAAAGATACGAACACGGCATTCCACCAGGATATGAGGACAGCTCTAAAAACAAGAATAAATATGGCGATTACTTCATATGGCATGATATGATAAAAAAAGCAAAAGAGAGTAAACAGAATCTAATATTTGTGTCTGATGATAAAAAAGAAGATTGGGTAAAAGATTATTATCTTCGACATGATTTGGTTATGGAGTTTGAAGAAGAAACAAATCAAAAAATTGACTTTTATACTATGCAGAACTTTATTAAAGCCGTAGCTGATAATAACAAAGAAATTAAAATATCAAGCTCTGTTAAAAAAGAACTATCATATATTAATGACTATAACAGTTCATTAGCAAGGGTTAATGATAGCCTAATTAAACAACAAAATAACATTTGGTTACAAAAAGTATTATATAATCCTATAATTGATACTATTAATAAGGATTATGAAAGAAGCAAAAGGATTTTTGATGCAATTAACAATACAGAACAGAGTAATATTGGACTGAGAAATCAAGAATTAATTAATAGTTTAGGCTGCTTTAGTAATATGCCAAACATTTTATCAAAGTTATATAAAAAAGATTAAAACATATCATATATCTCTGTATTCAAGCCGTGGACTAGTGGATTTGATTTTTGTTTGCAATCTACAATCAAAGATTGATGGGTATTGGTAGGGTTTAGTTTATTGAAATTCTTATTTCAAGTCTGATAAAATTTGATTTGCAATGTTATATGCTAAGTTTACAGGAACCGCATTTCCTATCATTTTATAACCATTAGCAACATCATTATATTGAAATATAAAATTATCTGGAAATGTCTGTATTCTAGCACATTCTCTCACACTAAGTCTTCTATATAAATGTTCATAACCTTTAACAAATTCCCTTTTGTTTTGCTCAATAAATTTCATTTTAGGTGCTTGAGGGTGTATTGGCGCGTGTCTCCCTCCTGCTTGTATTGTAAATGAGGGTTCGTCCCAAGATCTTACCCTATTTCTGCTCATATAAATAGAAGAAAAACTTCCTGTCATATATTCGTGATTTGGAATAGCTAAATCATTACCATTGGTTTTATTTTTATCTTTAGAAGGTTTCGCACTATTTTGTAAATCAAAAATAGCATCTTTCAAAACTAATTTTTTATCATTTAGTTTATTAAGCATAAAGGTTGCATTTGTAATATCTTGTCTATACCCTACAAATATAACACGCAGCCTATCTTCTGGAACATTAAAATCATTACATTATAACCAAGAGATTTAAACTCTTCTATTATATTTTTAACAACATCTTTGTGTTTGTTATGTAATATACCAGCAACATTTTCTGCAACAAAAAATTTAGGCTTAACATTTTTTATTACACGTATATATTCATAAAACAACTTTCCTCTGTTATCATTTATACCTAGGCCTTTTCCAGCTTCACTCCAAGATTGACAAGGAGGACCACCAATAACACCATCAACATCTTTTGGAAAGCCTGATGAAGGGATATCTAATATGCTTCTTGTGTCCAACTTTGTATTAGGAAAATTTAATTTATGTGTAGGATAAACTGTTGAATCATATTCATTAGCCCAAACAATATCAAACCCGGCATTTTTAAATCCTAGGTCAAGACCGCCACATCCAGCAAATAAAGACAATAATTTCATTTCCTAAGCTC
>CAYJKS010000199.1:0-1681 GCA_964370705.1 uncultured Azospirillaceae bacterium | reverse complement strand
TAATATTATTATTACATATTGTATATAAATATTAACTCCTTCATACGCAAGACCAAGTCATTTTTTTTGTTGCAATATGGGAGCTATATAAAAACAGTAACACTTCCTTTTTAGAAAGGAAGTGTTACTAGGTCTTTAGACTTTCTTTACCCTAAAAATCAGGCAAATTAACTCTACGATAGCTACGCCCAAAACTATCGAAATTATCGAATATGGTATGGCTAGCCACGCATAAAAAATACATACTAGCAAAAACCAAGGGCTAAAGCCAAAAGCCAATGATAAAAGCATAATAATTGTTGTAGAGGCAAAAAGCCCGTTAATTATTGTGCTTAGTTTGCCAGAATTTCTTTTCCAAGTTAACTCAATCATTGTTATAATATAGACAATGCTGATGTTTTCTTTTCTGGTTCTAATGGCGTTGCTTAGTCTCGACAGTGTCGTTATTCTTTCTCCTTTTGAGAGCCTCTCTAAGACTGAAAGATTCTCAATAATGTCAAAAAAACACGTGATTAAAAGCAAAGCGATTGGGATAATAGTTAAAATATTCATATATAAAAATTTTGGTTTAACTTATCTATATCAAAAAAATAGACAAAAAGCAAGGTTTTTTTTCTTTTATCTATATTTTTATTTCTCCAACTGTCCTAAATATCTAGGTCGTCAACAAACTTAGCACGTTCAACAATAAACTTAAACCTTGGCTCAGGATTTTTGCCCATTAGCCTTTCTACCTGTCTGCGGGTTGCAAAAGCGTCTTCTTTGCCTTCTTCGGTGTTGGTTGGCGGAACCATAACTTTTAGCAATGTGCGTTTGCTTTTATCCATAGTGGTTTCTTTGAGTTGCACTGCACTCATCTCGCCCAATCCCTTAAAACGGCTAATATCAACTTTGGCATTAGACTTTAGTTCTTTTTTTAAGATTCTGTCTTTGTCTTCGTCATCTAAGGCATAAAAATTCTTGCCACCAGAAGTGATTTTGTATAATGGAGGAGTAGCAATATACAAATGACCATTCTCTATTAAACGAGGCATTTGTTGATAAAAAAACGTCATCAACAAGGCGGTAATATGAGCTCCGTCAACGTCTGCGTCAGTCATAATCACAACCTTTTCATAACGCAGATTTTCTTCTTTATAATTATCTTTGATACCACAGCCAAGAGCCTCTATCATGTCTTTTATCTCTTGGTTTTGGGCAATCTTGTCGATTGTTGCAGAAGCAACATTCAAAATCTTGCCTCTTAATGGCAAAATTGCTTGAGTTGCTCTATCTCTACCTTGTTTTGCTGATCCTCCCGCAGAATCTCCTTCAACAATAAAAATCTCTGTCCCTTCTGCAGAAGACTTAGAGCAATCTGTTAACTTGCCTGGAAGGCGAAGCCTTTTGGTTGGAGACTTGCGATTTTGTATTTTTTCTTCTTTTTTCTTGCGCCTAAAGTCTGCCCTAGAGATAACATATTCAATCAAAGCAGAAGCTGTTTCTGGGTCAGATGACAACCAATGGTCAAAAGCATCTTTTACGGCTTGTTCAACCAGCTTTAGGGCCTTTACAGATGTGAGCTTGTCTTTGGTCTGCCCCTGAAACTGCGGATCACGAATAAAAACAGAAAGCATAATGCAGGCATCGCCCAAAAAATCTTCATTAGTAATGGTAGAAACTTTTTTGATGTTTTCCATTT
>CAYJKS010000198.1:0-1691 GCA_964370705.1 uncultured Azospirillaceae bacterium | reverse complement strand
ATAACAAAACTCAATATTATGAAAAGAGAAAATAATAAATTCCAAACAAAAACGGCTCTTATCTTGGCTGGTGGTCGAGGTACTCGCTTAGGTTCACTTACCGACCAAACGCCCAAACCACTGCTCCCCGTTGCTGGTAAACCATTTATTCAATATCTAATTGATAATTTAATTGCAACTGGTATAACAAAAATTATCTTAGCAATTGGTTATAAAGCAGAGAAGTTTAGAGAATATTTTGAAAATATTCCAAGCAAATATGTACACATTGAATGTATCTAAGAAGCGACTCCATTAGGTACGGGGGGAGCTGTACGTTTTGCAGCAAGAGAACTTACGGAAGCTTTTTTTGTACTCAATGGTGATACAATTTTTGATTGTAACTTTGCCGAACTTGTAAATTGTGTTTTTACAGAAAATGCCCTTGCTGGCCTTGCTCTTAGAACAGTAGAAGATTCGGGGCGTTATGGATCAATCGATCTACAGAATAATCATATTACTTCTTTTAATGAAAAAAATTCATCAAAAGAAGGTTTAATTAATGGTGGAATCTATTTGCTAAAGCCACAAGTATTAGAGCTTATTCCAGAGGGATTTTGTTCCCTTGAATCAGAAATATTTCCAAAACTTGTCGAACAAGGTAATTTAGTTGGTACAGTAAACGAAAAATTTTTCTTAGATATGGGTTTACCTGAAACCTATGAGGCCTCACAAACATTATTACCAAATTGGGTAAAACAAAGCTACAAACCAACAGTCATTTTTGATAGAGATGGCACATTAATAGTCGAGAAACATTATTTGCATAATCCTGAAGAAGTTGAAATACTTGAAGGTGTATTTGATGGCTTAAAATTGCTTAACAACGCAAATTATCACATTTTAATTGCAACTAATCAAGCTGGAATAGGTCGAGGATATTATTCAATAGAAGATATGCACGCAGTGAATAAAAAACTTATAGATATTCTGTTAGAGCATGAAATAGTTATTGATGACGTATACTTTTGCCCTCATGCCCCACAAGATGATTGCCAATGTAGAAAACCTGCGCAAGGTATGATAGAACAAATGCGCACTAAATACAAACTACATCCTCAGTCTACTTTTGTTGTTGGTGATAAAGATTGCGATATCCTACTAGGACAAAAAGCTGGAATGAAAAGCATTTTAGTACGCACTGGGTATGGACTAGAAACAGAAAAAGAAAAGAAATCAAATGCTGATTTTGTAGCTAATAATGTGTTAGAAGCTGTTAGTTGGATTTTGGGATAAATCAATGAAGGAATGAATCTTTAATTAAAATGGCGTGAGAGAGCAACACTATAGCTAAGAATTATTTTTAGTATATTTTCTTCTGCTATACACAGGAATTTTGCATATTTTTATTAGGTGCTTATCAGAAGTTGTCGTCGTTGTTTGGAAAAAGAAGCGTTTAGTGGTATGGAAAAAGAAGTTGATGTATTGCTTATGTTTTGGAGTAATAATGTCAATTATTTTCGAATTATTGTTCCAAACGAGCAAACCCATAAGTCTTTCAATTTTATGAGCTAAGGTGTGATGTCCTGAGCTAGCACCCTTTTCAAATTGTTCTTCAGTAAACGAAAGTGCTTTTAATCTTTCAAAATTTGAAGTGCGAGCAAGAAACATAGTGCCCGCAACAAAGGTGTATTTTCTTTTTTCAATGCCAT
>CAYJKS010000197.1:0-1692 GCA_964370705.1 uncultured Azospirillaceae bacterium | reverse complement strand
ATTACAAAATAAGTAATTACAGCTACAATTATGCTACAAATAATTTCTTTGCTAGCATTTATTGCTCCATCTTCTTCCCATGTTATTGAGGCTCGCTCTATAATCCAAGCCATAATAATTACTGGAAAAAACAAAGAAGAAGAGCCAATTTCCCAATCTAGTTGATAACCTAGAATAGTAAACACTTGTATTATTAGCACTACAAAAACAACTACCGCAGATATGCGGGGAACCAAAAGCAAATTAAATTTTGAAAGTAGTGCTCTAATAAACAAACCAATGGTCATCATCAAGCCAAAGCAAATCAACCCATAAAGTAACCCTGTTTCTACCAAAGACATAGAAATTAGCATTGGGGTAAAAGTTCCCATAGTGGCAACTCCAACAACATTACGCATAATAACAACGATTAGTATCGCTAAAGGAAAAACCATTAGCCATTTAAGAGCATTTTGCTTTTCTATTGGAAGATTATAAACAGAAAACTTATACCAAGAAGGCTTGTCACTTAACTGAGCACGGTGACTTGCCATCTTAAAAGAAGAACGTAAAGACTTCATGACCGAGAATTTGGTAACAGAGTTTGTTCCACCGCTAACATCGACTAAAGAATCTCCACCTCGTTGAAAAACGACAAAATTGTCAGGGATACCTTTTTTGCCAGTTTCTATATCATATATCTTCCACATACCATCAATATATGCTTCTACCATAACATCGGCAGAAAAACTTTTTTTATCTTGAGTTAGCTTAATTCCTCTAATGATTCTACTTGGAATACCTTTTATTGCCAACAAGACTTTAATTACCTCAACGGTGTTAATGTCTGTTTTTCTTTCTGGTATAAAGGCAGCAACAGTTTCGTCTGAGCTTGCTGTTCCTAATACTCTAATAACTTTTTGCACCTCATCTCCTGGAAGAGATTGGGCAGATAAAAGAATTTGCTCGGCATAATCTTTTGAGGCATCTTCTAATATTGGCTTGTCTACTATTGGCGGGGTTTCTGCCTTTGTTTTGCCTCTTGACTTAACGTTATCATAGAGCAAAACTCTATAGTATATGTCTTGCTTGGATGTTTGTGGCTTAGAAAAAAGCTCTATTCGCTCTTTGGTTTTTTCTGTTATATAACCTGTTGCCACAACATCTTCTTCTAAAATCTTGTATCCTTTTGTAGACTTTGGCCTAAATATAGAAACATTTATGGCTTCTTTGGTTGGCTCAAAGCTAATATGAGCCTCTATTGTCCAAACATCAATATTATTATGAGGATTTACATCAAACCCCCACAAACCAATTTTGTAATAGGCGCTATAAATTGCAAAAATTATAGAAAATATTAACCCCAAAGATAGTAAGATTCTAACGTGTTTGGTTTTTTTTAGCATTTTATAATCTTTCTAAAAATTATCTTAAAGTCTTGTCAAGGGAAGCATCTACAATAGCTCTACCGCTTAATATATTTCGACCAATTAGGATTTGATAATCAAATTTTTCTCTTTGAGCTAGTGTAAATTCTGCTCTTATAATTTCTCCGCCAAAACTCACATTCATCATAACGGCTATTCTAGACTCATCTTTTTCTATTCTTTTAACCTTTAGCTTTCTGACAATCTTTTTTTGAAAAAAATATCTTTCATTTGTTTGGCGATTTATTAATTCAAAAGAAACCCATTTCTCGCCATCTCTTTCAAA
>CAYJKS010000196.1:0-1718 GCA_964370705.1 uncultured Azospirillaceae bacterium | reverse complement strand
TGAAAAAACAATCTATTTTAAAAACTATTGGTAGAATATTAATGGTAAAGTGTAAAGAAGAATGTATTAAAGAAGCCGCATACTACATCTGGCAAAACGAAGGCTGCCCTTGCGGTTGCGACGAAAATATTTGGGCAAGAGCTGTTGCTCAAATTGAAGGCTGCAAATCTGCTTGCAAATCTTCTGCAAAAAAATCAACAACAAAAGCTGCTGCAAAAAAAGCTCCTGTAAAAAAAGCTTCTGCTAGTGTAAAAAAATCAACAACAAGCACAAAAAAAGCTACTAGCAAAGTTAGCGTAAAATCTTTATAATAGATATATAAGCAACACATAAAAAAAGAGATTACAACTACTGTAATCTCTTTTTTTTATGTGTATTAAATATTTGATTGTATCTCCCACAATTCAGCAAATTTGCCCTTATTTTTTAATAGCTTTTTAGGGCTGTCGTCTTCAATAATTTGCCCCTTATCAATCACAATTATTCTATCCATTTCTTTTAAGGTAGAAAGCCTATGAGCAACAGCAATAACTGTTTTATTTTTTATCATTTTTTTGATTGACTTTTGAATAAAACTCTCAGATTTGCTATCTAGTGCAGATGTTGCCTCATCTAGCAACAAAATTGCCGAATCCTTTAAAACCGCACGACAAATTCCAACCCTTTGACGCTGACCACCAGACAGCTTTATTCCCTTGTCACCTACATAAGTATCATAACCTTGAGGAAGACGATTAACAAACTCATCAACATACGAATCCTTACTTGCCTGCATAATATTTTTGTCCCTAGCTCCAAAACTTCCGTAAGAAATATTTTCTTTTAGCGAGCGATGAAACAAAGAAGTATCTTGTGGTATAAAAGAAACCGCTTTATATAAACTCTGTCTGGTTATTTTTTTGATACTTTGCTCATCTATTAAAATATCTCCTTTATCAATATCATAAACCCTTTGCAAAAGATGAATAAGTGTCGTTTTTCCGCTGCCAGAAACACCAACTATACCAACTTTTTCTTTGGGCTTAATCACCAAATTTATGCCTCTTAGAACTTCTTTGTTGCCATCATAAGAAAAACTCACATTCTTGAACTCTATTTTTCCTCCCGCCAATTTTAGGTTTTTTGCGCCGACAGCATCAACTATATCATAAGGTTTATTAAAAACATCAATAGCAGATTTTACTGAACCTATTTGCGACTTTAGCCACAAAATAATATAGCCCAAAATTCTAAATGACATTACCAGTGATTGTAGTGTGGCAACAACAAAAACCAAGTCACCAACAGAAATGGCTTTTTGCGCCCAAAGATATATCGCATAAAAAATTAGACCAAGTTGCAAAATAAGACTAAGAAGTTGCTGCATAATCGTATGATTTAGGTGAGACTTATAGTATTTGCTCTCAAAATTTTGAACCTTTGTAAAAGTATGCTCCAAAACCTTATATTCTCGCATTTTTGAGCCAAAAGTTTTTATTAAGAAAAAATTGGCAACCATATCTACCATTTTGCCAAAAGCATCGGCTTTTGCCTTAGAAACATCTTTTGAAGTATCTTCAACATTTTGTGAAAAATAATATAGTGTAAAGCTCAAAACAATAGAAAAAACAAATAAAACTACCGCCAAAGTAACGTCTATTTTGCATATAAAAAACAATATTACACTCATTAGCAAAAATCTGCGATATAGGTTCAAAAATACACCTAAAATTCCACCG
>CAYJKS010000195.1:0-1756 GCA_964370705.1 uncultured Azospirillaceae bacterium | reverse complement strand
TGTTTTGCCAGAGCCAGATTCTCCAACAATTCCTAAGGTATGAGATTTTTTTACACTTAAAGAAACCTTATCAACAGCGTCTATTTTATCAACAACCTTTCCCCAAAAATTTCTTTTAGTTACAAAACTAACAGACACATCTTCTAGTCTTAAAACAACATCCTTATTTGTTGATGAGCTAGGAGGTTTGTTCATCATGTGGGCGTTAATTAATTGTTTTGTATATGGGTGTTTAGGACTTGCAAATAATTGTGAGACGCTATTATTTTCAACAATTTCTCCATCCTTCATAACTACTACTCGATTTGCAATTTTGCGAATAACATTTAGATCATGACTTATAAAAATAATAGACATATTTAGCTTGTTTTTTAGCTCTAACAACAGATCCAAAATTTGTTTTTGCACCGTAACATCTAGGGCAGTTGTTGGTTCATCTGCTATCAAAATTTTGGGGCTATTTGCAATTGCCATAGCAATAGCGACCCTTTGTCTTTGTCCACCAGATAACTCAAAAGGATAAGAATTCATTCTCTTAGACGCATTTTTTATTCCAACAAGTTTTAATAATCGCAAAGCCTCATTTTTTGCATCTTTTTTGCTCATTTTTCGATGAATTATCAAAGTCTCAGAAATTTGTTTTTCTATCTTATGCAAAGGATTAAGCGAAGACATCGGCTCCTGAAAAATAAAAGAAATTTTGCTTCCTCTAATATCTCTAAAGTCTTTGTCGCTCATACCAACAAGCTCTTTTTGCTCAAATATTATTGATGATGTTGCAGATATTGCTTTTGGATTAGAAAGCAAACCCAAAATAGACAAGCTAGAAACAGACTTACCAGAGCCAGACTCTCCAACAATGCCTAAAACCTCACCCTCTTTTAGTCCAAAAGAAATATTATCGACAACATTTTTGCCAGCAAAATTTACACAAAGATTTTTAACATCTAACAAGTTCATTGCTTGACCTTTCTGCTATCTAGGGCATCTCTTACACCTTCGCCAATAAAAATTAACAAAGTAAGGAGCGTAGATAACACAACAAATATTGACAATCCTATCCAAGGTGCTTGCAAATTGTCTTTGCCTTGTCGAACCAAATCTCCAAGTGAAGGGTATTCGTGAGATAAACCCAAACCCAAAAAGTCTAATGCAGTTAAAGAAACAATTGCTTCGGAGATTATGAAAGGAACAAATGTTATGGTTGCAACAATGGCATTAGGCAAAATATGTTTATATATAATACGCCAATTGCTTACCCCTAGCACCTTTGCAGCTTTTACAAACTCAAAGTTTCTAACACGCATAAACTCGGCTCTGACCATGCCTGTTAGTGATGTCCAAGAAAAAAGCAACAAAATTAGCAACAATGTCCAAAATCCAGATGTAAAAACACTAGCAGCGATTATTAAAATAAATAATTGCGGCAAAGAATCCCATATCTCTATAAACCTTTGCATTAAAATATCTAGTTTTCCGCCAAAATATCCTTGAATCGCACCAGCAATTATACCAATTATAGAAGATATGAAGCTAAGCATAAAAGCAAAAATTATTGATAATCGCAAGCCATATAAAATTCTTGCAACAATATCCCTGCCCTCATCATCTGTGCCAAGCCAATGTCTGGCAGAAGGTGGAGCTGGGGTTGGGCTGTCCATCTCAAAGTCAATTGTATTAAAAGAAAAAGGTATTAGGGGCATAACAAACCATCCATTTTCTTTTATGTTATTTATAATATATGGATCTTTGTAGT
>CAYJKS010000194.1:1286-1764 GCA_964370705.1 uncultured Azospirillaceae bacterium | reverse complement strand
CTTTATTTAATATTGGTAGTTTTAGTTCAGATAGTTCTTTTGTTTTTATAGTTTTTGCTAAGCTTGCTGTTATTATTTCACAAGCTTTTAGTAGGTTGATTTCTTCTTTTTCTATACTACAAGTTTTTGTTAAAACTCCTACAAGCTGATTTTTTAATATAGGGTTTAATTCTGTTAAGTTTTCAAAATCCATTTTTGCAACTTGATAGTCCACAAAAGGCCTAAAAGGTTCTATAACATCATCTACAAGGTTAAATTGATTTAGTTTGTTTGCATGGTGTATGCCAAAACAAGGTAATAATCCAGAACCCACGACGCATCTTGCAAGACAACCTCTTAAAATCGCATAACCATAATTTAGTGCTGCATTTTTTATGTCATTATCGTTGCTTCTATTAAAATCATCAAAAATATTTTTCCAATAAACATTGGCTGCATAAGCTTCTCTATTATCACTATCTCCTGATAAAACTTTTTT
>CAYJKS010000194.1:478-1276 GCA_964370705.1 uncultured Azospirillaceae bacterium | reverse complement strand
TTTAGAAATATTGAGCAAAGTTTGGCTACTTTCTTTTTGTAGATACTCTAAGCATTTTGCTTGATTGTATATTTTGGTTTTTATAATTTCTTGCCAAAGACGTTTTTTGAAAGGCTCTGATATGTCTATTTGGTGCCATGCAAATTCTGAATACCTTGAGTGGTTATGAAAAGGAAAAAGCACTCCAGAAGGATGATGAGAAAAATCACTAGTGAACAAAACAATATTAAAATCCATAAGCTCTGATAATAAAGAATTGCTTAGTAGTATCTGTTTATTTTCTAAAATAATCACAGATATATCTTCTAGTGGAATTGTTAAGTTATCTCCCTCAAATGGCTCATAGAATAGCTGGCGATTTTTTATCGACAATTTACAATTCGCCAACCCATATCAATCTACCTTTTTTTTGATTTTCTTCTCTTGCTTTTCTTTATATTTTTGAGAGTTTGACTTTATGTTATTTATAGGTAATCTTTTTTCTTTTTTTACTTCAACATATTTGCCTAAAACATCGATTTGATATTTTTTGAATCGGTCTAAACTTTTTACGCCAACTCCTGAAAAATTGTAACTACCATCATGTTGTTTTAAGGATATTGAGTTACTTGACCTATCAGTTCCATTAAAATATCCGAATTTTATATCTTCTCCTTTTTTTACTTTTACAAGACTATCTTTATATAAACTAAACTTAAATTCAAAACTATCATCTATCTCAATCCATTCATTTTCGGCCTTGCTTTTTGCAATAGCCTTATTTGGCAATTCTCCACCCATTTGGTGTAAATATACTGG
>CAYJKS010000194.1:0-468 GCA_964370705.1 uncultured Azospirillaceae bacterium | reverse complement strand
TTCTTGTTTTTCTTTGAGAATACATCTGTTCTTAGCATTTCTCCATTTGCAGCGATACCGCCTCTAACTTTGAAGCCAGATTTTGCATTACTATTTGCTGCGTCTATTCCATCTTTATGCAAACTACCTGTTGCACTTTGGCGAACCATTCTGGATACAAAGACATCATCTAATTTGCTTAAAATTGTTTCTCTTATATTTGCTCCTTCCCACGGCTCAAAGCTTGCTTTTTTAGGCTTAATACCTTTTTCTTCCAAGTCTTTTAACCTGCTGCAGATATAAAAAATATTGCTAAAAGATGTGCAAGAAACAACCATTGCGTCCATTGCATGGTGCTTGTCATTTTCATCTCTATCTTTGTTAAGTCCCCAAAAATGACGCATTTTTGCAGTTATTCCGCCGCCAAAGACTCTTACTCTGTTTTGGATTGGCATTTCTATTTGAGATTTTGAAAAGTCGTAATTATTA
>CAYJKS010000193.1:0-1775 GCA_964370705.1 uncultured Azospirillaceae bacterium | reverse complement strand
CAAGCCTGATAAAATGTTCTTTGTGTTTGCGTGTAAATTTGAGCCTATTTGCAATACTTTCTGCCATAATCTTGTCTGGCATATATAGCACCAACAATGCTCTTAAAAGGCTTGGGGTTGTTTTTGTGTTTTCTTCAATTTTTTGCAAGCGTTCTAGCTCATCTAAATTTTTTGCATCTTCTAGCCAATTGCTCAAAATATTATTATCAAACATAATTTTTAGAACATTTTTTGCGTTGGGGGTAAAAATAATCTTAGCAAGCTCATCACGAATAACTTCAATTGACAATGTTTTTAGCCCATCTTTGTTTTTTATGCAGGCTTTTAGAGATTTTTTATCAGGCTCTCCCTTGCCAAAAACACTATAAAATCTAAAGAATCTAAGGATTCGAATATAATCTTCTTCTATTTTTATATTTGGGTTATCAATAAAGCGAACAATACCTTTTTCTAAGTCCTCAACACCATCATAATAGTCAAACACATTTCCCATTTCGTCGGCATATACAGCGTTTATGGTAAGATCACGTTCGTGAGCATCTTCTTCCCAATTGTCGGTAAAAATTATCTCGTCATCATAATGTTTATTTTTTTTTCTAAGAGATGTAATTGTCAAAATGTTATCATTAATAACCACTCCTAGTGTGTCTACCTTTAGGCCTATTGGCATAGTTCTAATGCCTGCTTCTTCGCAAACATCAGCAAGCTCGTCAGGAGTAAGATCTGTAGAAAAGTCTAGTTGCGTTGGTTTTATATTGCTTAGGGCATCACGCACAGCACCACCAACAAACCTAACTACCCCTCCATATTTTTGCACGATCTTAAATATTTTTAAAATACTTTTGTCTTGGGTAATCTTATTTATATTTAAATAATGGTCTCTAATCATCAAAATCTCACATTTTTAGAATATTTTATTGTATTATTAACAGTTTTCATATATTTTCAAATATAATAGTTATAGTCAACCTTTAAATATATGAGAGTGGTTTTATGAAAAAGTTTTTAACATTGATAATTTTGGGATTGTTTATTAGCATAACCCCTGCCCAAGCAAATACTCCTAAGTTGTTAGGAGAATATAATGATTGGTCTGCTTATTACTATGGTAGTGGCAAAAATATAGTATGTTATATGGCATCCACTCCAACAAAAGATGAGGGCAAATATTCAAAAAGAGGCGATATTTATGTAGTTATAACTCATCGTCCTGCAGAAAAAACTTTTGATGTTGTAAATTTTGTAGCAGGTTATGATTATCATAAAGACGCAGATGTAACAATAAAAATTGGCAAGACTACAATTAGTAATATGTTTGTAGATGGTGACAAGGCTTGGGCAATTAATGAAGCAACAGACAAGACTCTTGTAGATGCAATGAAAAAAGGCTCAAAAATGTATGTTTCTGGCAAATCTAGCCGTGGAACTCAAACCAAAGATACTTATTCTTTGTCAGGATTTTCTGCAGCTTATCAAACGATTAGTGCAAAATGTCGCAAGTAAAAATAGATATTATCAATCTTAGCAAAGAAGAGCTAACTCAACACTTAAAAGATTTGGGCGAACCGTCTTTTAGGGTCAAGCAAATATGGCAGTGGCTATATTACTATGGGGTTACAGATTTTGCACAAATGAGCAACATCTCTAAGGCTTTGCGTCAGAAGTTGTCTGAACATTTTTTGCTTGAGCGTCCAAAGATTGTAAGTGAGCAAAAATCATCTGACGGCACACATAAATGGTTGCTAGAATTTGCAGACGGTCAAAGGGTAGAAACT
>CAYJKS010000192.1:0-1775 GCA_964370705.1 uncultured Azospirillaceae bacterium | reverse complement strand
TTCATACTGCAAGGCTCATTAGAAAGCAAAATTGTAATCATACCAACAACTGCACCAAATGACATTATTACATAAACCATATTCCAACTTATAAAATCTGCCAACCACAAGGCAAATGCTCCAGAAAAAAGCATTCCAATTCTATAGCCCAAAACAAAAATAGCTGTTCCTGCACCTTGTTCATTTGGCTCAAAACTATCTATTCTATAAGCATCTAGCACAATATCTTGCGATGCCGAAAATATTACCACTGCAAAAGCAAAAAATGCCATTAACCATGGGTTTTCAGCAGGGTTTATTTGCGACATTAACAATATCATAAGCATTAAGCATAACTGCACAAACAACGCCCAACCGCGTCTTCTGCCAAATCTGTAAAAAAACGGAAGCCTTATTCTGTCAATTAGTGGCGACCAACACCACTTAAAACTATATGGAGTTCTTGCCAAAGAAAATAAGCCAATAAGCCCGTAAGCAAGCCCACTATCTTTGAGCCATAAATTAAGCGTGCTAGAAACCAAAACTAATGGAAAACCACTAGAAAATCCTAAGCCAATCATAGACATCATTCGTTTATCTCGATAGATTTTGCCAGATTGCAACCAATTAAACACCATTTGTTTCTCCTTATTTGACAAGAAGATAACACAAAATGATTAATATTTTATAATCATTGCTAATCAAGAATTAGCTGCTCTATAATATAATTTAGCAATATTTGCCCTTTGGTGGTTGCACGCAAGCCCACATTATCTTCAATAAGCAATTCATTGTCTTTTAGATATTGTAATTTATTTTTATTCACAAACTCACATAAATCAAATCCACAAACTTGCTTGAATTTATTTTTTTCAATACCTTTAACTAATCGCAAGCCCATAATAATCAATTCTCGAGCTCGTTCTAATGCGCTAACTTCTTCTAAGACCCTTGGGTAAGATGTCATAAAAATTTGCTTGTTGCTTCTAATATACCCAATAGCTCCTTTGCCAACACCAACATAATCATCGCCTTGCCAATAACCCATATTATGCCTACATTCAAAGCCAGATTTTGCATAATTAGAAACCTCATATTGCAAATATCCATTATCAGCCAAAACATTTGCCGTTTGCAAATACATCTTCTCTGCCAAATCGTCATTCATAGCCTTTAGCCCCATTTTTGCAAAGGCTGTTCCTTCTTCTATGGTAAGCTGATACAATGACAAATGCCCTACCCCCAAAGCTGTTGCTTTTTTTAGTTCTTTATCCCAATCATCAATTTTTTGATTAGGTCTTGCATATATCAAATCAATAGAATGATTGTCAAAAGTTTGCAAAACTTCATCTATTGATTTATGTGCTTCTTGCAAGCTATGACTTCTTCCCAAAAACTTCAAGTCTTTTTCATCTAAGGCTTGCACACCTAAAGACAAGCGATTTATTCCTGCTTTTTTTAAGTCTGCAAAAAGATTCTTATGATTACTATTTGGATTCGCTTCTAATGAGATTTCAACATTTTTTGTCACTTGCCACAAGGAACTTATTTTATCAATAATTTTTTCTATATAAATAGGATTGATTAATGACGGTGTTCCTCCACCAAAAAAAATACTATCAACAAAATACTCATCACTTAGTTTGCAATAAAACTCCATATCGCTCAAATATTCATCAACAATTTTTTCTTGTGGAATATCTTTTTTAACCTGACTAAAAAAGTCACAATAAGGGCATTTGCTCAAACAATATGGCCAATGAATATATATTCCTAATCTTTTTTTATCCATTACA
>CAYJKS010000191.1:0-1785 GCA_964370705.1 uncultured Azospirillaceae bacterium | reverse complement strand
TCATTTTTATTCTCCTAGCAATTAAAACATTGTGTGTATAATTAAAATACATTTAATGTATAATTGAGGCCAAAGCAATAGTCAACAAAAATAAAATTTATATAAAAAAGTGATGTTATAAAATTATAGATACAAAAAAACTCCCTCAAATAATGAGGGAGTATCGATTGGTGATCCCAACGAGAATCGAACTCGTGTTTCAGCCTTGAGAGGGCCGCGTCCTAACCGCTAGACGATGGGACCAAAACAAGGCTATGTATAATACAGTTAGTTTATTATTTCAAGTGTTTTTTTATTCTTGGTTCCAATTAACCAAGTTATTAAAAAATACATCAATAAAGTCTGCTCGTTTATTTTGATAATCTAAATAATAAGCATGTTCCCAAACATCTATAGTAATAATTGGTTTTTGGCCATAAGCAATAGGTGTGTCTGCATTAGCGGTTTTTGTGATTTTTAGTTTGCCATTGTCATCAACAAGCCAAGCCCACCCACTGCCAAATTGAGATAGTGCCGCTTGCTTGAATTCTTTTTTGAAGTTGTCATAAGAGCCAAAGTCAGAATCAATACGTTCGGCTAGCTCACCTTTTGGTTTGCTGCCTCCACTTGGGCTCATAGAGTTCCAAAAAAATGAGTGATTAAATACTTGAGCTGCATTATTAAATATTGCTACATACTCTGGCTTATTTGCTGTTGCAACAATAATTTCGTCTAGGCTCATAGAAGAAAATTGTGTTCCTTCAATTAGTTTGTTTAGGTTGTCTACATATGCTTGATGATGTTTGCCATAATGATACTCCATTGTGGTTTGAGATATGTGTGGCTCAAGTGCGTTAATATCATAAGGTAAATCTGGTAACACAAAAATCATAATTTTTCTCCAAAAAGTTAATATCTATAAAGATATATTACTTTTTTTGTTATATTTAAGTAAAGTGCTAAAAAAAACTTGTTAATAATTGTTAAAAAAAGTTAAAAAAATCTAACTTCTTTAATTTTTTGTATTATTATAAAAAAATATTAAAAATCTGCAAGGAGGCAAATTTATGAGAGTTTTGTTAGTAGAAGATGATTATGCTGTTTCTCAAAGCGTAGAAACTATCCTCAAAAAAGAGGGAATGATAGTAGACACAACAGATTTGGGAGAAGATGGGCTAGAAATTGGCAAGCTATATGACTATGATATAATTATTTTGGACCTTATTTTACCAGATATGACTGGTTATGAGGTGCTAAAAAGCCTTCGTTCTGCAAAAGTTACTACTCCAGTATTGATTTTGTCAGGCTTGACTGAGGCAGACAAAAAAGTAAAAGGACTTGGTTTTGGCGCAGATGACTATTTGACCAAACCATTTGACAAGGCAGAGCTACTTGCAAGACTACAAGCCATAGTTAGACGTTCAAAAGGGCATGCTAACTCAATTATCCGCACAGGCAATATAGAAGTTAATCTAGACACTCAAACAGTTAGTGTTAATGGTGAGCCATTGCACTTAACAGGTAAGGAGTATGGGATTATGGAGTTGCTTTCTTTGAGAAAGGGATCTACCCTAAACAAAGATCAGTTCCTAAACCATTTGTATGGTGGTATTGATGAGCCTGAGCTAAAGATTATAGATGTTTTTATTTGCAAGCTTCGCAAAAAGTTAGAAAAAATAGACAATACTCAAAACTATATAGAAACAGTTTGGGGTAGGGGATATGTTCTTAGAGATCCTGCCGACAAATAAAATATTCATAAAAAAAGAGTAGTTAGTAAGCTACTCTTTTTTTGTTTATTTCTTA
>CAYJKS010000190.1:0-1797 GCA_964370705.1 uncultured Azospirillaceae bacterium | reverse complement strand
AGTATATAAATAAACTGTTTTGCTAGCGTAGTTTGCAAGATTATTGTCTATTACAACGGTTTTAACATTAAGCTCATCTTTTATAATCTCTATATATTGCTCGCCAATAAAGTCTAAATCGCTACCAACAACACTCAAAGAGTTTAGAGGCAGGCGGTTACGTAAGTTTTTTTCTTCTCTAATAAATTTGCCTGTTGAGCATAAGTCTTGCAAAAAGTCCATCTCTTTAACCAATTTGTCTTCTGAGCTAATTTCTGCCAAAACAGGATAATCTGCCAAATGTACTGACTCTTGTCCTGTTAGCCCCTTATACATATATTCACTCAAGAATGGTAACAATGGCGCAGCAATCTTACACAAATTAACCAAAACTGTATACAATACGTCAAATGCTTGAGCATCACCTGCCCAAAATCTATCACGTGAACGACGAATATACCAATTGTTTAGCACCTCAATAAAAGCAGCAATCTCATTACAACCAACGGCAACATCATAACTATCTAGCCCACTTTTTACGACTTGTGACAAGTGTTTTAGCTTTGATAAAATATAATTGTCTATTGCCTCTGTTGAAGAACTAACTTCTTTTGCCTTATAATTTTCTGCATTTGCATATAAGGTAAAAAAGTAAAAAGCATTCCATAGTGGAATTTGGGCAATACGTGCAGATTTTACAATCTCTTTGCCTTCTTTATCTACTGCCACATTTCCACCCTTTAGCACTGGAGAAGAAACCAAGAACCAACGCAAGCTGTCTGAACCAATTGTGTTTAGAACCATGTCTGGATCTGGATAATTTTTAAGACGTTTAGATAATTTTTGCCCACCTTCTGCCATGAGCAAGCCTGTGCAAATACAATTCTTAAATGCAGGTTTATTGTGTAGTGCCGTAGATAGCACCATTAAAGTATAAAACCAGCCACGAGTTTGATCCATTGCCTCAACAATAAAATCTGCTGGAAAATGGCTCTCAAACCACTCTTTGTTATTAAACGGATAATGAACTTGAGCATATGGCATAGAGCCTGACTCAAACCAGCAGTCAAAAACATCGCCAACTCTACGCATCATTGTATTGCCCGTTGCGTCATCTGGGTTTGGATAAACCACATTGTCAATGTATGGCTTATGCAAGTCACTAACTGTGCAACCTGTTACTTGCTTAATCTCTTCTATTGAGCCCAAAACATCTATACGTGGAAACTTAGGATTGTCTGACTTCCATACAGGAATAGGTGTTCCCCAAAAACGGTTTCTAGAAATTGACCAATCTCTTGCACCTTCTAACCACTTACCAAAACGTCCATCTTTTATGTGATCTGGAACCCAGTTTATTTGCTGATTATTAGCAACCATATCATCTCTAAAATCTGTTACTCTAACAAACCAAGAAGACATTGCTTTATAGATTAGTGGAGTATCTGTTCTCCAACAAAATGGGTATGAGTGAGTGTAATTTTCTTTTTTTACAAGTCTACCTGTTTCTTTCAGTTTTTGCATAATTGGTTCATTAGTTTCAAAAACTTGCATACCTGCATAGTCAAAAACTTCTGATGTAAATTTTCCTGCCTCGTCAACAGGGCAAACTACTGGAAAATTAGAATTATATATACGACAAACGTCAAAGTCATCTTGACCAAAGCCTGGAGCTATATGAACAATTCCTGTTCCATCTTCTACCGACACAAACTCCCCAGATAAAACCTTAAAAGCACCTTCAGACTTTAGATGAGAAAAATACTCAAACATTGGCTCATAGCTCATGCCAACCAAGTCTGAGCCTTTTATTACTTC
>CAYJKS010000189.1:0-1831 GCA_964370705.1 uncultured Azospirillaceae bacterium | reverse complement strand
CATCAACAGGATTTTGCAAATTATTTACAAGATTACGAATATTCTGATTGTCTTTAAGGTAAGTAATTTCTGCTTGAAAATTTCTAAGCACGATCATTGATAAACACACAGAAATTAAAACAATAACCACAAGTACAGGTTTAATTTTTTTCATAAAACGTCTCCTTTTAACCATTATTTAACATCAGAATATAGACAATTATCAAAAATTACAATTACTTTTTCACTTTACAAAACTGTTAAAAATAACACTTTTGTAAAGTGAAACCCAAACTCCCTGTATAAAAGTGTGAAAAATTACAAAAAGTCCCTGCAAGAAAATGTAAAAAACAACAAAAAGTCCTTGCATAAAAGTGTAAAATATGTTTTAATAAAGATATAAAAACAAAATAAGGAGCGAAATATGCAAAGATATTGTTTGCAAACTTTAATAAACTGGAAAAATAAACCCAACAGAAAACCAATGATAATTCAAGGGGCAAGACAAGTCGGCAAAACTTGGCTCGCTCAAGAATTCGGTCGTATTCATTATAAAAATGTTGCTTATATAAATTTTGATAGAAATGAGAGAATGAAAGAGTTGTTTTCAAGCGATCTTGAAGCATCTCGTCTTATTAGTGGTATTGAAATAGAACTTGGAATAAAGATTTCGCCCGAGGACACATTGCTTATTTTTGATGAAATCCAAGAAAGCCCGCGAGCATTAACATCATTAAAGTATTTTTGCGAAGAAGCCCCAGAATATCACATCTTGGCGGCAGGAAGTTTGCTTGGCGTTGCCTTAACACATAAAGGTATGTCTTTTCCTGTTGGCAAGGTTGAATTTATGGAACTTGCTCCAATGAGTTTTTATGAATTTTTAGATGCAATTGGTGAAGAGTTATTGTGCAATGTCTTAAAAGGTATGAAATTTGATTTAATAAAATCTTTTAAAACAAAATGTGAAGAGCTCTTAAAAACATATTTTTATGTTGGGGGAATGCCAGAGGTCGTAAAATTGTTTGTTCAAAATAAGGATTATTTGGCTGTAAGAGAATTGCAAAATACATTATTAAAATCTTATGAAAATGATTTTAGCAAACATATTGATCCTAAAGATGCACCAAAAGTTCAAATGATTTGGGATTCAATCCCTGCGCAACTTTCAAAGCCTAATCCAAAATTTGTTTATGGGCTGTTAAAGGAAGGTTCTCGAGCAAAAGAGTTTGAAAATGCACTTTTATGGCTCACAAAGACAGGATTGGTTCATCAGGTAACAAAGCTTAATAAACCAGGATTGCCAATCTACGCTTATGAAGATAGAAGTTCTTTTAAATTATTTATGATAGATATTGGATTATTTTGTGCAAAAGCAATGCTTGATGTTAAAACGCTGCTAGATAAAATAAGCATTTTTGAGGAGTTTAAGGGGTCATTAACAGAGCAATTTGTATTGCAACAACTCAAATTATTGCCACCAATGCCTATAACCTATTGGGAAAGCAGAAATTCAGAACTAGATTTTGTTATTCAAAAAGAAAGCGAAATTATTCCAGTAGAAGTAAAAGCTTCTGTTAATTTGCAAGCTAAAAGTCTAAAAGCCTATATGGAAAAATATGCCCCAAATATTGCCTTGCGTACCTCGCTTGCAGATTATAAACAAACAGAGAGCTTGTTGGATATCCCTCTATATTGCCTAGAAAGCCTAAGCGATATACTGGAGGGCAAGATATGAAAAACATCAATACATTAATCTTAGAAATAAAGGAAACTATAGATGGCTTGTGTTCAAAAGCCAATAGTGGTTTTCAAGGCCCTTATGAAAACAATAGCGTGCGTGCTTTTTTATCAA
>CAYJKS010000188.1:0-1834 GCA_964370705.1 uncultured Azospirillaceae bacterium | reverse complement strand
TGAAAAAAAACTAGCTAAAAAATTAGATTATATTTATTATTTGCGTGAAATGCACTCAGAAGCATTTGCTTATGGTGTGAATATGCTTTATGCCAAAAATAATGTAGAATTTGCTGGGGCTGTCTTAAATGCTTGGGCAGAAGCTAATTTGAGGTCATCGGCAGGGGTATTATCTAATTCTGATAAATATCCAAGCCAAAAATTTTATGCATCAAAAAGTGTAATAAGAGCGTTGATAAAAGATATTTATAAAATAAGAAAAAACAAGCAAACAAGCCAGTTTATGACTCCTGAGAGTGGGGTGGATTTTGAGACTTTTGGAACTTATATAGAAAAAATGATTGTTGACAATGCTTATTCGCCCAAAACTTTTCAATCGTTATTAAAGTCAAACCCATTATATAGCAGAAGAAAAAAAGAAAAAGGTTGGCGTTTAGATGCAATAAAATCTGCAGGTGCGTTGCTCCCATCATTGTTGATTAGTATGATAAAAGATATAAAATTGTCAAAAAATCTTTCTAAACATAGAATATTAAAAAGAGCAAAAGAAGTAGAAGAAAAAAAACGAATAAAGGCAAAAGTTGCACAAGCAAAAAACACTAAAGGAAAAGATGCAGAGCAACAAGCCCTAGAAGTTGCCAATATAATGTATTTGAAGTTACAAACACTTGATTTTGATAATAAAAAATATATGAGAGATATTGTTGCTAAAATTATCTCTAAGTCTTTTGTAAAAAACGGGTGCAAAATCCCCGACAGTTTAGTTAATAACGTTTGCAATGAATTACAAAAGACTTCTGAAAATAAAGAGGCAAAAAAATTTAAGAACATTTGTAATGATATTAACCAACTTGGAGAAAATGTTGCTAACAATTCAAGCTTTGGGCTTATTTGGGGGGCTAGTTACAATGTGTTGTCACAAAAAATGCAAGAAAAACAAAATAACCCCAATGATTTAGTAATTATGCAAAATTTTTCTCAAGAAACTAATAATGGTCAGGCTTATGCCATGGTTAGAGATGTGGCAGATAAAATTAATTATTTTTGTTTTAATTTAGGCTTCAATCTTACTGGTGAGCAAGAAATTGCGCTCAAAAAAGAACTCTTAACAGGCTTTTTTGACAAAGATACTAATGTGAACTCAGATGATTACAAAAAAAACATTATAGAAAAAGTTGTGCCAGCTAGAGATAAGTTTAGTTACAAAGAATATAAAAGGTTTGTAAGAGAGCTCAATAGTTTAACTCAATCATGTGAGATTACTGATTTTGAAGGATTGTCAAAAGATTATTATGTGGCAGGAAAAGAATATGTTGCAGATTTATGTGGATGCGGTAAAGATGAAGCTATTAGTGTAGAAAATGATTATAATGACAATCAAAACAAAGATAAGTTAGGCGATGTTTTTGATAAAGGTGAAAAAAACACCAAAGAAAGCCTAAGCAAATCGATGTTAAAAGTTAGAAGATTGGTAATTAAGTCAACAAAAGATACAAATAAAGGCAATTTGTCTGATGAGATGATAGCATATAAGTTGCAACAAGAAAAAAAACAAAAATAGTTATATTGAAGATTTTCTTGTCATAAAAAAGCAATCAGGAATATCGTTAGGAAATAGGGCAAAACCTTTTTCTTCTTTAATAACTTCAAATCCATAATTTTTATATAATTTTATTGCTGGACTTGTTAGTGTTTTGTCAATACTGTCACAATATTTTAGAACATGTAGAGATATATCTTTATGGCCAGTATCTTTAATTATTTGCTCTAATAAAAGACTGCCAATTTTTTTGTTTCTGTGATTTTTATCAACACAAAGACAGAGTATATAAGG
>CAYJKS010000187.1:0-1884 GCA_964370705.1 uncultured Azospirillaceae bacterium | reverse complement strand
AACAATTATGCCAAGTAACCAACTCATTATTCAACCCCCATATACCAAAAAATAGCAACTATAAAAAATCCCAAAGAAGTAAAGAATATATAGCTATATATGCCTTTTGAGTGAATAAGCAAAAACAAGTTTGCAACCATCTTCGATGTTTTTGCAAAAGACTTGACCAAAACCCTTTCTACAAACATAAAGTCAATCGTTAGCCACAAAACCCTCCCCAAAACCATAATTGGAGAAACAAGCAAAAATTCATATAAACGACTAACATAACTTTCTTCTTGCAACCATTCTTTGTTATAAAGACTATCTAACTTGTCAAACGACACATATCTAAAAGCAACAAGCCAAACAATAATTGCGATACTTGCATAAATATAATTAATTGCAAAATGTTCCAAAATCAAAATAGCACAAACAGCAACAGGCAAATATAGCAAGATAGAAGGATTTTTTAGCATTGCTAAAACTCTCTCATCAGCGTTACTACTGCCCAAATAAATTTGCTGCATAACAACTAGTGAACATATTGCAAACAAAATCAAATATAAGATTATGCTAATATTTGCCTGCGAGCAAAGCATCAACAACAAAGACATATATGCAAATATAACTATCATACTAACAAACCATGTTAGCTTTATTTCTTTGATAAAACCTCCCATATTCGAAACAAATTTTTCTCCAGATGAGGCATTATGAACAAGCATCAAGATTTGATTGAACAAAAAGGCAACAATAATCAAAACTGATAAGTCTTGAGCCGAAACGTTGCTCTCTAGTCCAACAAAAGAATAAGCTAAGCCCCAAAACATCATAGAAAAATATATTGTCTTTGACTTTAAGTTATCTTTGCTTATGGCCCCGATTGCACCAAAAATTATGGATAAAAAAGAAAACAAAAGCAATATTGGATAAGAATATTTAGATATTTGTAAAAGCGGTTGCATTTTGCTTAAAGTCAAGAAGCCTACCAATGGGCTAGTTGTAAACAAAATAAAGTTTAGACGATTAAATTTTAGGCTAGAGAGTTTTTCAAAAGCGGTATTAAACATAAACAAGCCTGATTTTATAAAAACGCATATAAGCAGAATTATTGCAACAAAGTCTCTATGCCCGCCAAATTTTTGATAAAAATTAAACTGGTTTAGACCAACATCACCAGTTTGTCCTAAAAGAATAGCGCAAATACTCAATATTCCCATATCTGCCAAAAGATTGCTATATATGTATCTTTTCTTTGCTTCAACATTATCTATCATACCAAACACCAACACATCTATTGCACCAATGACTGCAAGTAATTGTATGTAGTTGTTAGCAGAAACTAATGTTATAATAAACACCAAGTTGAGCAAGACCAATGCGTTAAATATATTTTTTTTGGTTTCTTTTGCTTTGGCAAAATCACTAGCTAAAACAAAAAATGTAAAAACAAACAGCCCAACAATAAAATCAAAATTATCTTTATTTATAATAATTTCTAGATCTATTTTGTGAGTAGTATTTTTAAGCCAAGGTAAGATAAAATTGGTGCTAGAATTATAGTCAACAGTAGCAAAGAACTGATAACTAAAATATCCAAAAAAAACAAGTAACAAAAGCGACCAAACAGAAGATGCTCTTCCGTCTGGCACAAAGTAAGAAAAAACCCCTGCGGCTAAAATAAAAGTGATAATGTCTAAAAATAACAATATACAAATCCCACAAAAAACTTTAGCATAATCACAAATAGAGGCTATAAGCCCCTATTTGTGATTTACACATAACATAAAAAATTATCCCAAAGCCTTTAGGCTTTTTACAATCCTAACAGGTACTTTGTATTCACGGGCAAGGTCATCATTTTCTATTTCAACAAGCAAAACTTCGCTAACTGCTTTTAGG
>CAYJKS010000186.1:0-1891 GCA_964370705.1 uncultured Azospirillaceae bacterium | reverse complement strand
CGAGTAATACTGGCGACCTAATCCTCGATTCTTTCCTTGGTTCAGGCACAACTGCTGCAGTTGCTCATAAAATGGGCAGGAAGTATATAGGAATAGAGCTTGGTGATCATTGCTATACCCATTGTAAACCACGTCTTGAAAAAGTTATTGATGGTGAGCAGGGTGGAATTTCAAGAGCTGTTAACTGGCAAGGTGGCGGAGGTTTCCGATTTTATGAACTTGCCCCCTCTTTGTTAAAAAATGACGTTTTCGGTAATCTTATTATTGATGATAGTATATATAATGCAGAAATGCTTTCCGCTTCCGTTGCAAAACTAAACGGTTATCATTATTGCCCCGATGAAAAAGTTTATTGGAAACAAGGTAAATCCAGTGAAAATGCCTATATTTATATTACAACAAAATATATTACAGCCAAGGACTTGGATAGCATTGCCGGTGAAATGAACTTTGGTGAAAGATTATTAATCTGCTGTTCCGCCCTCGATAAAAAATTAAATGATTGCTATGACCATATTGAAATAAAAAAGATACCTCAATCTATTTTAGATAAATGTGAATATGCCAAAGAGCATTATAATCTAAATATTATCGACACAAGTGAAATTGAGAAAGAATATTTTGAAGATGATTTTTTAGATTTTGACGAGGTTAACAATGATTAATTATGCCAAATATATTCAAAATGCCCTTTCTCTTCGTGAACCGCAAAAAGAAGCTTTATATCTTTTTCAAAAAATTTGTGATCAAATTTCCTTACTAAAAAATACCAATTTAAAGGAAGAACTGCAAAAAGTAAAAGAGCTCTGCCCGACCCTTTCTGACTTTGAAAGAGATTTTGTTTCCATAACATTTGCCTTGGCTACAGGCATTGGCAAAACAAGGCTTATGGGTGCCATGCTTGCCTATTTACATTATACAAAGGGAATTAATAATTTCTTTGTAATTGCCCCAAATCTAACTGTTTATAATAAGTTAAAAGATGATTTTTCCCGTTTATCCAGTCCAAAATATCTTTTCAAAGGGCTTGATAAATTTGTGACACCTCCCCGTGTTATTGATGGTGAAAACTATGAAAACTTTAATCAAGGTGTTATGCATGCAGGTAAAATTACAATAAATATTTTTAATATTTCAAAGCTCACCAGCGACAGTAAAGATTCAAAAGGCAAACCTGCACGCATGAAAAGGCTTAATGAGGTTTTGAGAGAATCATATTTTGATTATTTAAAAAAACTTGACGATTTGTGTATATTTATGGACGAAAGTCATCATTATCATGCAGATAGAAGCTTTGAAGTTATCAATGAGCTAAAACCAATTCTTGGAGTCGAACTTACTGCCACACCACAAGTGCAAAGTGGAGCAAGGACAATACCTTTTAATAATGTTGTTTATGAATATTCCTTGGCTCATGCCTTAAACGATGAAAAATACGTTAAAGTACCTGTAGTTGTGACCAGAAAAGATTTCAAACCGGAACAGTACACTCCAGAAGATTTAGACAAGGAAAAGCTTAACGACGGCATAAAACTGCATATCGACACACAAGGGCATTTAGATTTATACGCCAGAGCTAATGATAAAAAGGCTGTAAAACCCTTTGTTTTGGTTGTCACAAAAAATACTGAACATGCCAAAGAAATTAAGGAATATTTAACCTCCAATGAGTTTTATAAAGGTAAATATAAAAATAAGGTGCTAGAAATTCATTCTTCCCAATCAAAAACAGAAAAAGATGAGAACATTGAAAAGTTAACCAATCTTGAAAGCCCTGATAATGATATTGAAATAGTTATTCATGTAAATATGCTTAAAGAGGGATGGGACGTAAATAATCTTTATACAATTATTCCTTTAAGAGCTTCTGCTTCTGAAACTCTTACCGAAC
>CAYJKS010000185.1:0-1893 GCA_964370705.1 uncultured Azospirillaceae bacterium | reverse complement strand
TTTATATTGATTATAATTCTTGGTTATTAATTCTTCTTTTGATATTTTTAATTTTGGGGCAGAGTATATTGTTGGAGTTTTAAGATTGTTATACTTAAAAAACTTATCAATAACATCATAATTTTGGTTAGAAACAATGCACATATTAACATTTTTGTTATATATTTTAATAAAATAATCATATGGCTTTATTTGCGACAAATACTTTGTTATAAATGTGTTTGCTCTTTGGTTTGTAAAAATGCAAGACTAGTAGAAAAAATAACGCGAACTGACGAAAGCTAAGACAGATAATAAAAAAACGCTCTTTTTTAAAGAGCGTTCAAATGGTAGGGGTGGCCTTGCAACCTACGAAGAGAAAACCAATAACTATTCATACTAATATGCATAGTTATTTTGATATTTGTTTATCTGCTATAATTTTGGGAGTAGTTGTTGTCGCAGGAGACGGGTCTATATATACTTTATGTAGCTTTTCACCCATAATCCCTAAACTCGCTGATTTATCTTCTCTTAATCCTATAGCGCCTCTTTTAGCCATGATTTCTAGCAGCGCAAAAGATGTATCTTTTCTTGTGTCAGCACTCCATATACCACCTTCTTCTTTCATATGAGAAAGTAGAGGGTATAATAGTTTTGTTGAACTTATACGATGATCAGGATGCACAGCTACATCATATATATATTTATCAATATCAGAATAAAGAGCATATCCAATAATGTTTTTATTCATATCAGACAAAATCATAAATTTAGAATTTTTATTTTCTTCTCTAAATTCTGCTTGCCAAGGATATGCTGCATCACCAACCGATAAAGCGGCTTTTCTTTCATCATTTGTTATTGTATATGCATCTCTTTTTGCAACAAAAACTTCGTTATCTTTGTCTTTTGAGATATCTTTTGCTAAAAAATTTTCATAAACAATAAGCTGATTGTGAGAATCGCCATAATCAATTTTAGCATTCAACATTTTATTAGGAGTTTGATTAACATATTTTTCAGGCATTTCTAGTGGAGAAGTTTCATTAAAATATTGATGAGGGTTGTAGTGCCTTGCATTTGCACCTATTGTTACTCTTCTAATGTTATTTTCATCTGCTATTTGAGTTGATAATTGAGAAACACCAGACATAATTGAATCTATTTCTTTTGGCGACACAGTTTCTGATAATTCAATGTTATCAACGCACAAAGATCTGAATTTTGATCCATCTATAGTTTCTTCGTTGGTCCAAAGCCAAGCAAGTCCAATAGGTTTTCCTTTTTTTGAAATAAGCATAGCCCTAGAGTAAGGGTCTTCAACAGAAGAAAGTGCTGTATATGCACCAACTTTAGAAATACTTTGGCAAGAAAATCCGTCTCCAACAAACATAATGCTAGGATCTTTGGGATCCATTAGTTCTATTTTTATGTTATTATTAGTTTCTTTTGTTGGGTTTCCTTTAATAGTTCTAGGTGTTTCCATGCCTCTTAGATATGATTTTTGAGCTGTATCAAAGAGCCTGTTTGGTAACTGATATAGTTTTGCGACATCAGCAAACTCTTGTTGTTTTAAGTTTAAGAACTCATCTCCGCTAGATAATTTCAAAACATCTTTATAGCTGAGTTTTTCTTGATTTTTATTAAGTTTTGGCCATGTAGCAATAATTTTTTCTAAATCCTCTAAATTGTGAATGCATTTATGACCTTGAGAATTGTTATAAAAGAATTTGTTTTTAACAAATTGTCCTAAAGTTGCAAATTTATCCTGAGAAAAGTCGTCAGGCAGTATAGTAATTAGTCTTAATATAAAGTCTTGAGCTTCTGTAGTTAGGCTTGTATTATCAGAGTATTTATCTAAATCTTTATATGGATCAGTTGAGTTAAGTATTTCTTTTGCTGAGTATAGCT
>CAYJKS010000184.1:0-1925 GCA_964370705.1 uncultured Azospirillaceae bacterium | reverse complement strand
TATTGGGATTACGGAAACATCGAGATTTCTGCATATGAAACTTTTATTGATAAATTTAAGCAACTGAACGACAAAACCATATTTGCAGGCGGAGTGGCAATGTGGAACGGTTTTTGCGTTAATTATCACAGAACTATAAACACCACAAATGCGGCTCTTACGGCTTGTAAAAATAAAAAGATAAAAGAAGTGTTTGCGACACTTTGGGCAAATGATGGCAATGAAACTAATCATTATTCCGCTCTTATGGGGTTGATGCTTTTTGCAGAGCATAGTTATAATGAAAATTTGGATATGGATATTTTTAAAAACCGTGTTAAAGATGTCCTAAAGGTGGATTACGATGCGTTTATGAGCTTAACAAAAATGGACGAAACTCAAGACTTTGACTACTCTGGTTTTAAGAGAAGCAATCCCACAAAATATATCTTGTGGCAAGATGTTTTAATCGGAATGTATGATAAAAACATTTCACATTTTGACTATTCCTCGCATTATAAAGAGATGAAAGAAATTATGGAGGAAAACAGCAAAAAATATCCTCTGTTTTCATTTATATTTGATATGCAAAAAAACCTTGCAAATGCGCTTATAATAAAAAGCACCGTTGGAATAGATTTGAAAAATTATTATGACAATAACGATAAAGAGAGACTTTTAGATATTTGTAATAACGAGCTCAAAGAGCTTACTATCCGCATAAATGAACTTAAAAATTCTCATAGAGAACAATGGTTTAAAACCTATAAGCCTTTTGGTTTTGAGACTTTGGATATAAGATATGGCGGAGTTATAGCAAGAATAGAAACCGCAAGACAAAGAATAATTGATTACACAGAGGGCAAAATTGAAAAGATAGAGGAATTAGAACAAGAACGGCTATATTATGGCGGTGAAGTAAAAGAAAATATGCCAAAAGCAATTTTCAGCAATGTTTACAGTCACATGCCAACAGCAGGAATACTATAGTATTTGGGAGAAAATAATGAGCTATAAAGAAAATTACATAAAGGCAATGACTTTTGATAACCCTGATTATATACCCATGGTGTTTGGGATAAGTGCGTCTTGTTATGAGCACTATAATATGGAAGAGATATTTGATTTGATGGAGGAGCACAAATTTTTATTTCCTAACTTTAAAAGACCAACAAATAAAGAGCCTATTAATTTACCTCCGTGGCTCAATAAGGAAAAACCGTACGTTGACGACTTTGGTTGTGAGTGGGTAACCACTATGAACGGAATAATAGGCACAGTACATAATAAACCTATTGAGGATTTATCTTCTGTTGACAGCTTTAAAATGCCTGACCCCAATATAAGCGATGGCTTTGCAGCAATCGATTGGGAGATAGTTAAAAACAACATAAAAAAACAAAAAGAAAATAATGAGCTCATAATGGCAAAACTGCGTCATGGGCATACATTTATAAGGCTTTGTGATTTAAGAGGGTACGAAAACACCATGCTCGATATGGTAGATGAAGACCCTGATATGATAAAGTTAATCGATATGTTAACCGAGTTTAATTTAGAGGTCATGAAAAGATACTTGGAAAACGGTGTTGATGTGATGTGTATACCGGAAGATTTAGGACTTCAAACAGGCCCCATGTTATCCCCTGTTCATTTTGAAAAATATATTAAGCCTTGCTATTTAAAATACGTAAAACTTGCAAAAGATCATAATGCACTCGTGCACATGCATTCTGACGGAGATCTTAAAACCTTAGCAGACGATTTGATAGAAACAGGAATTGATGCCTTTAATATGCAGGATATGGTTAACGGAATTGATTTCATAAAAGAAAAATTCAAAGGCAAAAAATGTATCGACTTAGACATAGACAGACAAAATATAACCGTGTTTGGCACACCAAAAGACATAGAAAACCTAATCAAAGAAGAAGTAACCACCTTAG
>CAYJKS010000183.1:0-1927 GCA_964370705.1 uncultured Azospirillaceae bacterium | reverse complement strand
TATGGTATCTTTGCCTGATTATAATCCCAACATAAATACTCAAGCAAACAGCAATAACACCTTTAATTTTGCAACAAAAGGCGTATACGAAGCAGGCTCTGTTTTTAAGACTTTTAATGCCGCACTAGGACTAGAATCAAAACAAATAACTTTAGAAGAAAAATTTGATGCAACCAAACCTATTAGGCTCAAATACAACCTAATTAAAGATTATAGAGGAGAAAATCGCTGGCTTGATTTGCAAGAGATTTTAATACATTCATCAAACATTGGCTCTGCACATATATCACTTAGAGTTGGCAAAGAAAAACAACGTGCTTTTTTAGAAAATATTGGACTGCTCTCTGATATTGCAGATTTTGAAGTTGCAGAAAAAGCCTTTCCGATTGTGCCTCCAAATTGGAAGGAAGAAACAACAGCTACAATTAGTTATGGATATGGACTATCTGTTAGCCCATTACATATTGCAACTGCTTTTTCTAGCCTTATAAATGGCGGAACTTATTATAAACCAACATTAATCAAGCAAGAAACCCAACCTGAGGGCAAAAAGGTTATATCTACCCAAACATCAAAAAACCTCATAAAACTCCTTAGAAATGTTATTTTATCTGGGGCAAAAAAAGCTGAGGTAAAAGGATATGAAGTAGCAGGCAAAACTGGAACGGCAAACAAGCTTGTTGATGGAAAATATATTGATAAAAAAGTTATTGCTTCTTTTGTAGCAACTTTTCCAGCAGCTGACCCACAATACACACTAATGGTTGTCTTAGATGAACCTAAGCCTTCAAAAGAAACCCTAAATTTTGTGACCGCAGGATGGAACGCAGCTCCAACTGCAAAAGAAATAATAGAAAATATTGCGCCACAATTAAACCTAAAATCCTACACTGACTAATGTTTTAGCGAATTTTACAAAGAGTGCTCTCATACTCATAATTTTTTTGAGTATCAAGGTATTTTTGTGCATTAAACAAGCTTGCCTTAAACTTGTCAACCAAAGGAGAAATCAAAACAACGTAATCGTCATTAATCTTTGACGTTATAGCATCCATTTGAGCCAAATTATCTGCCTTGCGTGGTTTAATTGAAGCTAGCTTACCAGAAAGTTCTTTTTTTATTTGAGGCATATAATGTTCTAAGGCCAAAACATTTATTTGTTGATGTTGGTTCTCATGTCTTACTGCTAAAAAAAACTCGCAACTATCTTGACTTATGTCGCCAGAAATATAAATTTTTGGGTTTTGGATGCCAATAAAAATATTTAGGCTTGTAGGAACAACACATATACTATAATCATCGGCAATTTTTGATGTGGTTTCTACCTCAACCTCCCATTCAATTGCGGCAGTTGTCATTCCAGAAACATTCATATTAGGTTGAACCAATCCATTGCTAACACCCATCTCGTTTAAGGATTGCCTGTCATAACTAAAATCATATTCTAGCTTTCCATAAGATGTCATAAAATTAATGCGTGGAGGCTCGTAGTTAATACTATTGCACGGATTAACAACATCATCTTGAGCAAAAACCGTAGATATTGTTGCAAAACTATAAAATATTAATGCTAAAAAAAATTTTTTCATGTATTCTATCCTCAATATATGAATTAATATAACATTAGGTAAATAAAATGAATAGATTTTTTTTGTGCTTGTTACTAATTTTTGCTCATAATTCAGATTTATATGCTCAAGAAGCACCTAAATTTGTTAGAAAACAAATTAGACCAACTTTTTTTGTTCCAGAAAAAGAATTTGATAAAAAAGAAGAACTACCTCCATTTATACTCCCTAAAAAAAACCTCAATAACGAAGTTAGTGAGGTAGTTGAGCCTGTTTATATTTCTCCAAATGATATTAACTATAACAATAGTCCTGCAAATCAAGCAGAGGCACTTAATGAAATTGACATAAGCAAAAAC
>CAYJKS010000182.1:0-1975 GCA_964370705.1 uncultured Azospirillaceae bacterium | reverse complement strand
AAATATCACTAATTCCGTCTGTAATTTTATTAGAAGATTTTTTTAGCCCCAATCCTAGCTTATTTATCCAACTAACCATTGGCATCACCTCTTTTGCTACGCAAGATTTTTGCTCTTTCTTTTCTAATCTCTACTTTTACTTGTGGCATCAAAGACGCCGGTGTTCCAGGACGCTCTGAATAAGGAAAAACGTGTAATCTATCTATTTGAGCCTCATCGACCAAGTTTAGAGTGTTTATAAAAGCCTCATCACTTTCTGTCGGAAAACCACAAATAAAATCAGCTCCAAAACTTGCATTTGGTAAGATGTGTCTAATTTTGCTACACAAAGAGATAACATCTTCTCGACTATGCCTTCTCTTCATTCTTTTTAGCACTAAATTGTCGCCCGATTGGATTGATAAATGAAACTCTGGACATATATTTTTATATTTTCCAAGCAAAGCAACAAACTTATCATCAATTGCGGCAGGATCAAGAGAGCCAAATTGCAAGCTAGGCAAATTATCAAACCTCTTCAAAATACTTTCTACCAAATCACTAAAAGACGGTTCATAAGAGCATGCATCAACCCCAGTCAAGCAAATTTCTTCAAAACCTTTAGACAACAAAACTTCAATCTGTTCCAAGATTTTTTCTTGTGGAACTGAGCGATTATTTCCTCTAGCAAATGGAATAATACAATAAGTGCAACGATGATTACAACCTTGCTGTATCTGCACAAAAGCTTTTTTTCTGCCCTCAAATCCAGTTATCAAATAATCATCACACTCATCATAACTAAAAATATCTCCAACGATGGTTTTTTCTGCCATATCAGCATTAAGATATTTTTCTATCTCTACTTTTTCTTTGTTTCCTAAAACCAAATCCACATCTTCCATATTAGCAAACATCTGTGGGTTTATCTGTGCCGCACAGCCAGTAACTATTATTTTTGCACTTGGTCTTTGTTTTTTTATCTTTCTAATTTCTTGTCGGCATTGGCGTTCTGCTTCTTTAGTCACACCACAAGTATTTACAATCACTAAGTCATCGACCTTAGCAAATTTTTCTTTCAAAATCTCTGATTCGTAACTATTTATGCGACAACCTAAAGTAACTACCTCTACCATAAAAACCTCTTCTTATTATTACAAACAACCTCTAATCATATATAATTAGAGGTTGTTTGTTTTTTTATAAAAGCCTAATCCTCTTGAGCCTCTACTTTGTAGCTAGCCATGTGTTCTAACATAGAACGTTTGGTTTGCACATTTTCTTGAGCTTTATTTAATAAGCCCTCATAACGCTCAGGGTTCATTTGTTTTACTACCTCAAAACGACTTTCCATTGCCATATACTCACCCAAAGGAGTTGTAGGCGCCTTTGAATCTAGCATCAATGGAGCTTTTGCATTACTCACATTATCTGGATTATAACGATAAAGTGGCCAGCTACCAGATTCAACTGCAGCTTTTTGATGCGACAAACCATCTTTTAGGTTAAACCCTTGAGCAATACAATGAGAGTATGCAATAACAATAGAAGGTCCGTCAAAAGCTTCTGCTTCATTTAGTGCTTTGATTGTTTGCAAGTCATTTGCACCAAAAGCAATTTGAGCAACATAAACACTACCATAAGACATTGCGATTAAGCCTAAGTCTTTTTTAGGCAATGCTTTACCCGCAGTAGCAAATTTTGCCGAAGCACCCATTGGAGTTGCTTTTGATTGTTGTCCACCTGTATTAGAATAAACACCTGTGTCCATAACCAAAATATTCACGTTTTTGCCACTTGCAATAGTATGGTCTAAGCCACCAAAGCCAATGTCATAAGCCCAGCCATCGCCGCCCAAAATCCACAAAGACTTCTTAACCAAATAATCTGCCAAATCAGACAAATGTTTTGCTTTTGGATTGCTAATGCCACCTAGTTTTTCGCGAAGTTGTGCAACATAACCACGTTGAACCTCTATCTCTTGGTCATTAGATTG
>CAYJKS010000181.1:773-1977 GCA_964370705.1 uncultured Azospirillaceae bacterium | reverse complement strand
AGTAGCTATATAGGCTCTTGGGGTCAGATATTTGATTGTTCAGGTCTTCTACTTTTTGAAAACCCATTGTTCTGCCGTCATAAACGGGAACCAAAACAACCTCAAGATTTTGGGATAAGTTATATGCTTGAACAAAATTATATTCGTCATCACTGGTATAGTCGATAACATACATATCATATATGCCTTTATAGTCTTGGTTGTATAGCTCTTCAATCAAGCTAATTGTTTGGGCACAATTTTGGCAGTCTTGTCCACGGTAAAAAACATAAATGATTGACTTGTTGTAATGTGGATTTTCTTTTGCAAAATATCCAGCAATTGGTTGTTCATCGCTATTGTCATTATAGCTTAGCTGTGCATTGGCTACAAATGAAAACAAAGCTGTGATTGCTAATAATATTAATTTGTGCATTTTTTTCTCCTTATGATACTTATAATTAATAGATATTACTATTTAATAAGATTTCAAGGTAGGGAGATGTTTTATTTTTGCCAGTCAACAAGTGGGTATCTGATTTTTGCCTCAGGGAGTTCAAAGTGCCACCATTCACTTTCTATTGTCTTAAACCCAACATTGGTCATAAGGCGGTTGAGCGTAGCACGATTGTTTATTTCTTTGCTATAAGAGATGTCCATAAAATCTTGTCTTGCTTTGACTAGGTGCTTATAAAAAGGATTAACAATTCCTTTGGCAAGTTGCTTGGCAAATTTTTTGCTATATGCGTCTACTTCTGTTGGAAACTTTAGGTCACGGCCTTTTTCATCTGCTAAGCAAATATCAATTGCAGCTCCATAGCAATGCAAAGAATTCTCGGGCTTTGAGGCAAATAGTCCCTCAACATTAATAAGTTTTAGAATCTCTAGATGAGCAATTGGTGGGCGATAAGCATCTTTGATTTTGAGTTTTAGCTCAAGTTTTTCGAGGTTAGGAATAATGCTAATTAGTCTTGCCACAACGTCTTTATGAGCTATTGCAGTATTGCCAAACCCAATGTTGTTATAAACAGGCTCCAAAACAATGTTTTTTTTGCTTGCATACATCATATCAATAATAAATCTGTCATGTTTGATTTCTGCAAAATTATGTTTATTTAAAAAGTCTTGTGAAATAATTGATTGTTTATTAAACATTTTCTATTACCCCTTTTGTTGCCAAGCTCCTTTGGCATCCTTTTGCCAATAAAAAACTTCTATATCTGAG
>CAYJKS010000181.1:0-763 GCA_964370705.1 uncultured Azospirillaceae bacterium | reverse complement strand
TTTTCATCATTGCTACCATCTATTATATAAAAAATTCTCTCAAATGTAAATATATTGCTTATTTCTACTTTTGCACCATCTACTAGAAATAAAAATTTGGCACTATTGGGGTTTTGATCATCTGTGGTCAAAAAGATTGGCTGAAGAGCGGCGTTGGTATCTTTTTTTGTGCCATGCGGTAAAAAAGATGTGTCTGAATACGACCACAGGTAGCTGTCAATAAACTCTAGTTTTTCTTCTTTGCCGACTTTTATAATTGTTGCTTTTTTACCTTCATAAGATTTTTCTAAGAGTTTGGGCAAAACCTCTTCAAGTTTTTGGTTCTGAAGATGATAAAAGTCTACTCTAGTCATGGTTCTTCCAGTTAATTGAAATATTGTTGATTGTGCCTGTTTCTTGCCTTTGTATTAAAAGATCTAATTGTTTTAGCTCTTCTAGTTTGGCTTCTTTAATATACTCTATGGCAGAATCTATGGTTATGGTATCTCTGTTAGATATTTTTAGGATAACGTCGCCTTTTCGGAGCCCTTTTTGAGCTGCATCAGAATTTGCTTCTACGCTTTCTACAAATAGTCCCATAGTTGTTGGTGACAAGTTAAATAGGTTGATTATATTATCATCTATTTCTCTTAGTCTAATTCCAAGATTATCTGTTATGATGTTGCTACCAATATGGGGCGTGTTTATTTGGTTTAGTTTTGGAGCTTGTGGTGTGCCTGCAACTTTTAGGCTTGTGCTTATAAGCTCTTCGTTACGCCAAATA
>CAYJKS010000180.1:253-1990 GCA_964370705.1 uncultured Azospirillaceae bacterium | reverse complement strand
TTTTTGAAATGGGGCGAACGACGGGGCTCGAACCCGCGACAACCGGTACCACAAACCGGGGCTCTACCAACTGAGCTACGATCGCCATAACACACATCTTTTACACATCAAAAAAATAAATGTCAATAAAAAAAAGACATCTATTTTAAAATGTCTTTTCTGAAGATATTTACCTCTATTAAATGAAAGTCAAGGGTTTTTTGTAAAAAATTACAAAAGTTTTATTTATTCTTTATCTTTTAGCACGTTAGCTATTGCAGACTTAAATTTGCTAGGGTGGCTAATGTCGTTTAATTCTAGAGGGCTGTCGTTGCCTGTAACAACAATCACATCGCCAGCTCCTAGTATTCTTTGGAGTAGGTTGGCTCTTAGCATTACATTGTTAATGCTTGCCATAGATAAATCAGTTTCTATTTTGTGGATAATACCTTCTTCAAAATAAACCCTGTGATTGGTTACAATAAATTTTTTGCAGTTGTTAGATATGTATTTGCAGAAATAGGGAATAACAAAAACTAAACTAACCCATTTATAGTGCTGAAGACCAACAAAATATGAGCTAATAAAAATACCAGCTCCAAGTATAATCCATAGTATCGGATAAAAGTAGCTTCTCCAATGTACTTTAGATTTTTGTAAAATAATTTCACCATTTGTGAGCTCAAAAGCCATATTTGCCTCCTAATAAGTTTTTTTTATTATATATGATTATGTTCAAAATACAAGCAATAAGATATTATATAGTCAAAATATAGCTAGTTGACTACATGTATTTTATTTGTTAATCTTAAAGAGTTGAATAAAAAAAGGAAGTATAGATGAAAAAAATATTTTTATCATTTGTTATGATTATGTTATTGACCGCTTGTGTCGGAATCACAACAGAAGTTGGAGTAAGCACTCACACTACGGGAAAAGGAATAAGCTCTAGCGTTAAGCATACAACAGATGCTTCTAAGTCTTCTTCTAGTAATGAAGAAGAAAAAAACTGGGAATATGATGAAGGTTCTGCTGTTTAGCTATTGCTTTTTTTTAGCTTTTTTTAAGGTTGGCACTAGCTATGCAGGTGATTATAACCAAGAATGGCTCAATTTGTTGCATTATGATAATGGGGTTAGTGTTGTAGATAAAAATAGTTCATTTTTTTTATCTAAAGAAGGATACAAAAATCCAAATAAAGAATTAGAGGCAACAATAAGTGCCTTTTTAGCCAAAGATAATAATAATGATAATCATGCTATTTGCAAGTTTCCTGCAAGGCTTGAATATGTTTTGAAAAATACAGACTACAGCGATAAGGATTTTGCTAAGCCAAACTGCCCAAAATATAAAGAATTTTTGCAACTTGCTCCAATAGACAAGGTTTTTGTGGTTTTTGCTAGCGAGAACAATACAATGCCAACCTCAATTATGGGGCATATTTTTATAAAGATTTCTGGGGTTTCTGGTGGCAAAAAAAGAGAGCATTCTTTTAGTTATTTTGCCGATAATGTCAATACGCAAAGCATTGGGTTTTATTGGGACGTTATAGTTAATAGTATTGATGGATCATATGCTCTTGGACCATACAAAAAGAAGGCAGATGAATACCTAAAAGATGAACAACGCCCACTTTGGGAGTTTGAACTAAAAGTTTCTAAAGAACAAAAAAAATATTTGCAAAAGCATTTGTGGGAGCTAAAAGGGCAAAATGTTAGGTATTCATTTGTGGCTCATAATTGTGGAACAGGGACTATA
>CAYJKS010000180.1:0-243 GCA_964370705.1 uncultured Azospirillaceae bacterium | reverse complement strand
GCAAATATTTTTAAGCCTTTCGAAACGCCAATGGATTACATAAAATCATTAAATAACAACAAAATAGTTAATCAAGTTAATCTTATACCTAGTCAAGAATATTTGATAAAATCTAAAAACTCTGCTCAAAAAAATATATTAGACGCAAAAGCATCTTCACAAATTTATGTGGGGTATAATAGTTTTAGAAGTGATGTCGTTGAGCTAAAATATATGCCAATATATCAAGATTTTTATGATGTC
>CAYJKS010000179.1:0-2026 GCA_964370705.1 uncultured Azospirillaceae bacterium | reverse complement strand
TTGATGTTTGCCATTTCTCCATATTCTTTTAGCCCTCTAAGCAAGGCGGTTCTAAAGCCTAGCTCGTGTGTTCCACCTTGTGGGGTAATTACGGTGTTGCAATAAGAGTTGCAAAAACCATCTTCATCAATTGGCCAAGTAATAGCCCATTCAACCTTGCCCTCGTCATTTGCAAGCTGAGATTCTCCTGCAAAAACCGTGCGGTTTATAGATGGTCTAGCCCCTAGTTGATAGTTCAAAAAATCTTTTAATCCATTTGGAAAGTGCAATTCTTTTTCTGCCGGCGTAGAGTCTTCACTACCTAAAAGCTCTGGTGCACAGCGCCATAAAATATTAATACCCTTAAACAAAAATGCTTTTGCTCTTGCCATGCGATAAAGCCTGCTTGGCACAAAGCGAATCGCATCGCCAAAAATCTCGGCATCTGGCTTAAATCTTATGCTTGTTCCTCTTCTGTTGGCAACATTGCCCACTAGCTCCAATGAGGTCAAAGGCTTGCCTTTTGAGTAACTTTGACGATAAAGTTTTTTGTCTTTTGCAACCTCTACAACCAAGCTGTCTGATAAGGCATTAACAACAGATGAACCAACTCCATGTAATCCGCCAGAAACCTTATAAGCGCCTCCGCCAAATTTTCCGCCAGAGTGAAGAGTTGTCATAATTACTTCTAACGCAGACTTATTGGGATATTTGGGGTGCATATCAACAGGGATACCACGCCCATTGTCAGTTATTGTTACCGAATAATCCGCATTGAGCAATACCTCAATACGGTTGGCAAAACCTGCAACGGCCTCGTCCATTGAGTTGTCTAGAATCTCTGCAACCAAATGATGATAAGCGTGCTCATCTATGCCACCAATATACATTCCTGGGCGAACCCTAACGGCTTCTAGTCCCTCAAGCACTTCAATATCTTGTGCTGAATAGTTAGAATTTCCTGCCGTAGCTTCATTAAATAAATCTGTCATCGTAACCTTTTTATAATCTAAATTTTATTAAAAAATAGCTCAAAAGCCTTATCTTGGCAAGTTTTTTGTAAAAGTTATAAATTTTATTTTTGTTGACTATTGCTTTGGCTTCAATTATGCACTAAATGTATTTTAATTATACACACAATGTTTTAATTGCTAGGAGAATAAAAATGAGCAACAACAAAACAACTCGTCAAGTTTTAGAGGGGAATGAGTAAAAACTCTTCAGCGAAGAGTTTTTGTGAAATGAGTTACACTTTTGTTAAGTTGAGAGCCAAGCTATGCTTGAGCAAAGCAACTGTTACAAATGCGGTGACCGAAGCGAGTTAGTGATTGCTTGCAAGGCAAGTAAGAACTTAGAAGCAAGAACTTTTTCTTCTAAAAGAGCTGTTAGTGGCAAGAATGGGCATTATTTTGTTCATTATGATGGAGAAGGTAATCTAGAAATAAATTTAGATATGATAGAATATCCCAAAAGCTATTATATTTGGGCAAGCAAAGAAGATGATAAGGTTAGAGACAGGCATGAAGAATACGATGGACTCATTTTCCGTTGGGATAATCCTCCCAAAACAGGTCACCCTGAAGAGGATTATGGTTGTCGCTGCAAAGCAAAAGATTTTGACCCCAACAAACTAGAGTTAGACTTGTCAAAATTCAAAGAAGCATCAAAAAATCAAACGACAGAACAAAAGCAAAAAGCCAAAATTCGAGCCAACAAAGCGATGGAAGCCAAAGCCGAGAGCAAAAAAAGAATTCAAGAACACCAAAAACAACGACAAATAAAGGAAAAACTAGAAAAACACAAAGAGACTACCGAACAAATAAAAAAATTTTTAATCCAAGCACCGGAGCAAATAATAACCAATACAAATGTACAAATTAAAGCAAGATTACTACCAATTATAAAAAAACATGAAGATTTGATAAAATATCCATATAAAGACTCAATGGGGTTTTTGACCATTGGTTATGGCAAAAATATACATAATAAAAAAGTCTTTGATACCGTTAATTTAATTAATAATCTTAGTCGTGAAGAAATTGACAAG
>CAYJKS010000178.1:0-2050 GCA_964370705.1 uncultured Azospirillaceae bacterium | reverse complement strand
TGCTATGGGGATTTGTTTGTGTTGGCATCGTTGCTTATCCATTAGGGATTTTAACAGCCTGTATGGGGGCTTGCCATATTTTACATTCCCAACAGCAAGACTCAACAGTTGCAAATTGCTTGAGGATTGCACTTTCAAAATCTTGGACAATCTGGATATTTTCATGGATAGATGGTTGGTGGTCAGTTAACCGTATTTTAGAAAGACTACCCAAAAAAAATGATAGAACCCCTGCAAGCGTAAAAATCGCTAATGAGCTTGCCTATCAAGCATGGAAGATTGTAAGCTTGAGTTTTATTCCAGCCACAATTTCGGGCAGAAGCCTTAGTGATAGTTGCAAAGATTCTCTTTTCTTGGTCAAAGATAGATTTGCTACCATTGCTAAACTAAGGATTGGTTATTCGCTAATTTGCTGGGTAATCGCAATTATGTGTTATGTTGGAATTATCTTTATATACCCGCAAATATCTGCAAATATGAGCTCGCAACATGACATACATGGTTTTTATTTTTATGCAGGAATTCCTTTGGTTATGACATTGTCTGTGATTATGCTAATTTTTCGCCCACTTTATATTATATCTTCTTGCAGAATATATACCAGATATGCCTCTACTCATAATATAAAGATTACCACACCAACAACATCAAAATTTGCTAGCTCTTTAGTAAGTTTTATAATCTTAAGCATACTAATAGCCATAGCCTATTATAACAAAGAATTCTTCCTTCCCAAAGACTGGCTAAATCAAACAAAAATTTAAGGCTTAGTAATTATATCTAGGAAGGTTTGGCATATTTTGGAGTTTGTATTCTTAAGAGCCTGTTATTTGCCGTATCCCGATTAGCTTTTGAATTATTTGTATTTTTGCAACATACTAAAGTAATTTAATGAGATTATTAACTTAAACAAAATTAGTGTGAGCATTGCAATATATACAGATACTTTGTCAGCAACAAACCCAATAAAATAATACATAATTGCAAGAACAATACTTGCAAAAAGTGATACTACGGACCCCATAGTTGCTCGTTGCTTGCTTGAAAATTCTTTTTGCAAAAGAGTTGATTGAGCTGTTGCTTCTGTGCCATAAAAGATATTTACAAAAGACATTATAAATGGAGTGGCAAACCCATTGACTAGAAGTCCTGCTATTTTTGTGATAATGTTTCCTAAAGAAGAAACAAACATAATCTTAAAAAGATTATACTTTCTAAAATGTTTTGCAAAATAAAAACTAATAGCGCCACAAAACTGTTTTATTATTCTTGTCACATTTACTAACCACATTGGAATAAGCATACTAAAATATACACCTTCTAAACGATGCGAGCACATTGAAGTGGCATGATTAAAGGCATTTAGCAAAGAAAGTTTTAGAAGTTTTCTATTACTTAATATATTTTTTGTTGAAGTTAAAAAATGTTTTATTGGGGATTTGTTGTCATCTTTGTTTTTTCTGCTTTTAGGCTCAATAAGCAAAAATGAGATTATAAGCTGAATTGTTGCAGGTATTAGTGCAATCCAAGCAACTGTATGCAAAGACCAAAAATAAGTTGCTATTGCGGCAAAAACAGCTGCCACAGCTAAGCCAAGCTGACTAAACGACATTGCACTAGAATAAACAATATCATATTTTTCTTTTTTTCTTAAGTCGTCCATAGTCTCGTATAAAAGAGCATCATCTGTTCCTGATGCAAATGCTTCTGCTACTCCCCACAAAAAACCACCTATATTTAGCAATAAAATTGAGTTTGTGTTGCCAGCATATGCAAAAGATAAATAGCTTAATAAAAACAAAAAGCTAGAAAGGCAAACGGTGTATTTTCTGCCAATTTTGTCAGAGTAGATTCCAGTTGGAACTTCACACAAAGTTTGAGCAATATTTGCTATAGAAAAAACACCAAGAGCCAAAACATAAGAGTTTGTGATTTGCTCAAAATATACTATTGCCAGTGGTGACAAAGGCCATAAGCTAGCAAAAAACCAGTTGAGTTTGATTAAAGAGATATTCCTTCTTATTCGCATATTTTGTTTATTTTTCTGCGT
>CAYJKS010000177.1:0-2056 GCA_964370705.1 uncultured Azospirillaceae bacterium | reverse complement strand
ATTGTGCAATAGTCCTATTTTGTTTTCTATAATAACATTAGAAAACAAAATTAAGCACAGTACAGAGATAAAGGGCAAATATCTCTTTGTTTTTGTGAAAGCTATAACAAAAAACAAAGCTGTTATTACTACTAAAAAAATTGCTGTTATTATTGCATTTAATGCAATAATTTTTTCTATTTCCCATGATGTCCAAAATAAAATCAATGCGCTTGAAATTACAATAGTTATAACAGCAGTTATATTACAAAATTGTTTTTTGACAATTAGGTTGTTTAACGTTTGTGCAATTACATATGCCAAAAAAGGTGCATACACAAACATATATCTCACTGAATAATATGAAAAAAAATTAAATAGCACACCTACTATAGGCATAAATAAAGAAATGGTGCCAATAAAAACAAAAATTAAACTTGCTATTTTTTGACGAGTGTTTTCTTTTTTGACTAAGCTAATAACGTATTGAGGCAAACAAATTACTATTAAAGAACTACTATATAAAGGTGCAGGGTTAATAATCGCGCCTGTATCATCCCATAACAAACCTGTGCCTTGAAGGTGTGAAGAGAAAAATCTTAGGATATACGATTTTATTTCTGGAAATGATAAGAAAAAATCGAAATTAGTATTAATTTCAGTTAATCTATTTGAATCAAACAACATTAATAAAGTTGTAGGTACAAAAACTATCGCTGAAAGTGCTATTCCGCAAACAATAGAAACAAGTAAAGGTGTGAAATATGCTAAAGCGTTCTTTAAATTAATTTTGTTTTCGTTAATGAAAAATCCAAACAATACATAAATTCCAGCACCCAATAAAATCATATACGCAGAATAAACACTCCAAAGAGCACAAACAGCAGTTACAAGGCTCAGCAAACACAACAACCTTTTGTTGTATTTACATCGCTCTATTACACCTAAAATTAATACAAAAAATACAGGCATTGTAGAAAAAAAATAATGCTGACCTATAGCGCCTATAAGAAATGGAGTAAAAGCGTATGCATAGCTAGCAAGAATTTTTGAAATTGGAATGAATGAAAAAGATGATAAAAACCAATAGCATAGTAATCCGGCACACCCCATACGCAATATTTGAACATATACAAGAGCAAATGCAATTGCACCTTCTCCAAATAAAACTCCAACAACATATAAGATTATTGCAAAAGGATCAAAAACAATAGTTTGCATAGATAAAATATTAGATCCTATTCCGTAACTAAAATCAAAAAGAGAAAAACTCCCCTCTGTAATTTTTCGGGCAATCAGCTGGTAAGAAGGTAGATACGATTGATATGTGTCATCTCCAAAGTCTAGATAAATAAATAAATTTTCACCTAAAATATAACTTTCAAAAATAACTAAGCACGCCATCAAAATTGCAATTGTTAAACCAAAATAATACACATATTCCTTGTTTGAATATTTGGGAGTTTTTATCATTAAGCTTAACCCTTTCCGAAAGAGAGATGATGATAGCAATCTTCTTTAATCTACAAATTCACAATTCCACTAAAAAATTGCGTCGATACCATCTATTTACAATTTTAGGTACTATGAGATATTATTATTCTGGATTCAAGTCTTTTTCATTAATGTTTAACACTGTAATCATACCATTTTATATTGATAATGTCAACCAACTTACAACAATCAACACTTCCATCTCATAAAGATATGGAGTTATTCGTTTTTCACAAATTGATGTTATTTGTTGTTGAAGTCATTTTTTCAATTTAATCATTTTCATAACACATATTATTATAATCAGTAGAATGATAGACGTAAAAGAAATAAATCCGCCGAGTCTCATAAAGGGTTGTTCGTATACAAATTTGATGTCATGTTGTCCTTCTTCTAATATTAATCCACTGAAACCATAGTTGACTCTGACTATTTCCATCTCATTATTATTTACAAACGCACTCCATCCATTTTCAAAAGGAATTGGCATAGCTAATATCATTTTGTCTTCAGGTACAGTAACTACACCATTTACCACGCCACCATACTTGGCGTTTTCGAATTCAATCCCATCTGTGATATA
>CAYJKS010000176.1:1865-2136 GCA_964370705.1 uncultured Azospirillaceae bacterium | reverse complement strand
AGCAATACTTCTTTGTGTTTTGTGCAATACAAGATATTATCCGTCGCTTTTTAGAAAAAAGTAACGACTTTCACAAAATGCCAGAATATGTTTGCATTCAACTAAACGATACTCACCCTGCTTTAGGTATTCCAGAAATGATGTATCAACTTATTGATGTTTATGGACAATCTTGGGACACTGCGTGGGAAATCACAACCAAAATCTTTGCATATACCAATCATACATTATTACCAGAAGCACTAGAAGTATGGCCTGCAAAACTTTTGGG
>CAYJKS010000176.1:0-1766 GCA_964370705.1 uncultured Azospirillaceae bacterium | reverse complement strand
AAACTCAAAAAAGTAACGATAGTTTATGGCGAAGGCGATTCGCAAGTAATCCGCATGGCAAACTTGTCTATTGTTGGTTCTTTTTGTGTAAACGGTGTGGCAAAAATCCACTCAGATTTAATCAAGAGTAGTCTTGTTCCGGAGTTTTATGAATTATGGCCAGAAAAATTTATTAATGTGACCAACGGTATCACACCAAGACGTTGGCTAAGCAATGCTAACCCACCTCTTACAGACTTAATTTCTTCAAAAATTGGCTCAGATTGGGCAACAGACTAAACGTATTCACGAATACAAACGCCAACTAATGACAATATTACAAGTTATTGGGGATTACTTAGCCATTATCAAAGACAACAAGCACCCGACCCATCCAAAAACTTATGTTTTTGCGGGCAAGGCAGCTCCTTCGTATCATTTTGCTAAGCTAATTATTAAGCTAATAAACAATGTTGCCGAGGTTGTTAATAATGATCTTAGAGTTAATGACATGATAAAAGTAGTCTTTATTCCAGACTACAAAGTAACCGTTGCAGAAACTCTAATTCCTGCAACAGATATTAGCATCCAAAACTCTACTGCAGGATTTGAGGCATCTGGCACAGGCAACATGAAGTTTGCCCTAAATGGAGCCTTAACTGTAGGCACTTATGATGGTGCAAATATTGAGATAAGAGAAGCCGTTGGTAGCGACAATTTTTATTTGTTTGGACTAAGAGAAGAACAAATTGCTCAAATTCGCAAAGACAACTCTTATAACCCACAAGAGGTTTATGAAAAATCTGACTATATCAAAAGAATTCTAAATACCCTAAACTCAAATATGTTCTGCGAAAAAGACTATGTTTTATTGTTTAAGGGCATATATGAGGAGTTGCTTTCAAGAGATTATTATATGATTTTAGCTGATATGGAAGAATTTAATCAAACTCTCCATAAGGCAGAAAAAGATTATCAAAATCAAGATAAATGGCTAGACATGTCTATTAAGAACGTGGCAAGAATAGGACATTTTTCAAGCGACAGGGCAATCTTAGAATATGCAAAAAACATCTGGCACATCAAGCCTGTGGACTAATAATCCTTCTACAAAAAATCCCCTTTAGCATTATTGCTAAAGGGGATTTTTTTAGCCCATTTATAACTTATATCAAAGCCACAATTTTATCAGCAATTTTTAGCAAGCTGTCTTCTGTCAACTCTGGTTTTTCTTTGTATTCTCTATCAACATCAAGAGCATAAATGTATGGCTGTTCATTTTTGAATTCACCACCTAAAATTATTTTGCTAACATTTTCTCTTAAATATTGAGAGTAATTTTGTGCCTCACTTATATTGTAGCAAAACAACGCATTACTTTTTACAAAAAGCTTTGTATATGTATATATAATACAAACAGTTGCAAAAACAAGCACAGAAGCTATAAGGCTAATTTTTAGGCTCATATATGCAACAAGTACCAAGATTAAAACAATTGCAAATATTTTTAGCAAAATATCTAGCCATTTGTTTTTGATTTTAATACCCAAAACCCACAAATAAAAAGCACCAATAACCACACAAGCACACAAAAGCATAAAGGTTTGCCACATATATACACTAATATAAGATATTGCTCCAAGAGTTAGCAAAAGCATTGCAATACTCAAAGCAACATAACCTGCGTTTAGTTTTATTGACAGCATCTTAACTTGTCTATATGTTTCTTTTTCTAACACTTTATATGCACGTCTTAATTTTAGTGGCATTTCATTAACAACAACTGA
>CAYJKS010000175.1:1328-2148 GCA_964370705.1 uncultured Azospirillaceae bacterium | reverse complement strand
ATACAAAACAACAGATTTTGCAATAACAGTCTTATATCCAAGATCTTTTGCTTCTTTAGCAATTATTTCAGAAATGTTTGTATCAATAGCTTGCAATTTTTGAGAATATGTTAAAGCAATGGCTTGTTGCTTAGTTGCAAATTCTGCATTGTATTTAGCTAAAATTTCTTCTTTTTTCTTTTTATTTTTTTGAGATTCTACATCTTTTTGAGCAGCTTCTAACCAAGTTTGTAGTTCTTGCATTTTTGATTGTTGTTCTTGTTTAAGAGCCAAAACTTGAGAAGATTTGCCAACAATAGCAGCAACATCAACAGTTGCAATTTTGTTTTTGCCACAACAGCATAAGCAACAAATTGAGATAATTACAGCTACAATTGCAACAATTGCTCCAGTCATTTTTATTGTTTTTTTATTCATATTCATTTTCATTTTCATTTTTATGATCCTATAAAAGTTGTTGATTACACTAAAATAATCATCAAATTGTAAAGATGTCAATTATAAAACAAAACTAATAGACAATTTATTTAGTTGCTCTAAAATAAACAAAAATAATAGGAGTCATTTATGAAAGAAAAAGAAGTTGCAGATAAGTCGTTTATTAATCAAGAAGAAATAACCCAAGCTCTAAACATTTCTTTTTCTAATCAAGATGCCTTAAAAATACTAGAAAAATGCAAGCAAGTAAACCATAAAGGGCTTAGTCTTAAAGAAACCGCAATCTTATTAAATGTTACAAATAAAGATATTATTGCAGAAATTTTTAAGACAGCAAAACAAATAAAAGAGTTTATATACGGAGATAGAATGGTGCTTTTTG
>CAYJKS010000175.1:0-1318 GCA_964370705.1 uncultured Azospirillaceae bacterium | reverse complement strand
TACATAAACAATCTTTGTGACAATAACTGCATTTATTGCGGGTTTAGAAAAGACAACAAAAACCTTATTCGAACCCACCTAAATCATCAAAAAATAAGACAAGAAGTAGATGTGATTGTTAATCAAGGGCACAAAAGGTTGCTAATGGTATATGGTGAGAGCAACAACTATGGGGTCGAGCAAATCAAAAAAGATATTGAAGTTGCATATTCAGTAAAAGGTAGCAAATCTGCTGAGATAAGACGTATTAATATAAATATTGCCCCCTTGGATATAAAAGATTTTAAGATTCTAAAAACTGCAAATATTGGCACTTATCAATGTTTTCAAGAAACTTATCATCAACCAACATACCAAAATCTGCACATATCTGGCAAAAAAACAGATTATTTGTGGCGTTTATATGCTCATCACCGAGCAATTAAGGCAGGAATAAAAGATGTTGGGCTAGGAATCTTGCTTGGAGTATCTGAGCCAAAGTTTGATGTTTTGGCAATGATACAGCATGCAAATATCTTAGAGCAAGATTTAGGAGTTGGACCTCATACTCTGTCTTTTCCGCGTGTTGAGCCAGCTTGTGATAGTGACTTTGCATATAATCCACCCTATAAGGTTAGTGACGATGAGTTCAAAAAAAATATAGCTATAACCCGTTTGGCATTGCCTTATGTTGGTATGATTATCTCTACAAGAGAACCTGCTGGACTCAGAGATGAGTTACTGGATTTGGGGATATCGCAACTTTCTGCGGGGTCAAAAGTTTCTCCTGGTGGATATAAGAAGTCTCATGACACAAATAGTTTTAATGCTCAACAGTTTGAGTTGTCGGACTCAAGATGCTTAGATGAGGTAGTGTATGATATGGCAAAAAAAGGTTATATGCCGTCTTTTTGCACAGGATGTTATCGCAAGTGCCGAGTAGGGGAGCATTTTATGGGTTTGGCAAAAAAGGCGTTTATAAAGGATTATTGCACACCTAATGCAATTTTTACTTTTGCCGAATATTTGCGAGACTTTGCATCAGAAAAAACAAGAGTTGTTGGATTGGATTTGATAGCCAAAAAAATAGCAACCCTTACAGGAAAAGAAAAAATAAATGCCTGCCTAAAATCAATATCTGAAGGAGAAAACGATGTTTACAACTAGTGAGATTGTTGAGCTACTAAAAGGTAGAGATGACAACTGGCTTTATTTGAAGGCAAATGAGGCAAAAACGCAAAATTATGGCAAAAAAGTCTTTATTAGAGGAATAATAGAAAATCATAATATTTGTGCCAGAAACTGCAAGTATTGCGGGATTAGAGCAGAAAACTCTGAG
>CAYJKS010000174.1:0-2197 GCA_964370705.1 uncultured Azospirillaceae bacterium | reverse complement strand
TATCTCCCAAAAACAAAACATTTGCCTTTTTTGCCCCTGTAATATCTGCAATAATAACATTATCATTGCCAACAAGAATTGAAATTGTAAAACCAAACTCTTTGATACTTGCCATAATCTGGACAACTTACTCATCACTATGAGTGCGGCTATTTCTTGCATAAGGCACAAGTTCATTGGTTGGATATTTAAGTGTAAATTCCATTTTTAACTCCTTAAAAAACGAGGTTGTCACTAGGTAATCGCTTAGCTGACAGCCTAGTGACAACCGACAGCCTAAAAAAACTCAATCACTAATTTTCAAAAGCGTCTTGAGTCACCGCATACACTAAAAAGCTTAAGGGATCCATTCAATCATAAGGCTAATGAAACCGTCTTATCAAATCAATCTGGCCACGAAAAATTTAATATAAAAAATATTTTTTGCCACAAATGGTTGCATGCTTAAAAAGACTTCACTACATATTGCATGTATGTAAAATTATACACAATTGTTTAAAAAGAAAGGAATCTTAAATGGCTATTATAAATCAAGCAGTTTTAAATTGCTTAAAAAATAACACTTGTCCTCAAGATGGAGGAGTTCAATGGATGATTGCTGAAGTTACTAAAAATCCTCAAGCTTATGAGCAAGCATTAGGAAGATCACTTCCAGACTATATCAATAATAAAATAAACGGTCCGAGTAATCCACGAGATATTAGTGAAATAAATGTTTTGTATAATGGGGCAAATGTGGTAGGTTCTATGTATGCCTTAAATAATAAAAAAAGAAGTTTTTCTAACACCCCTCCTGCTGGCATGCAAAGAAATGATAAATTTATGCACGCTTATTACAATTGTCTTCCAGCACAATCTGGACTGCTAGGTAAAACAGCAATAAAATATTTTGCCGACAGACAAGAAAGAACGCAAGTTAAAGAAGGCCAAAATACACAACTTGCAAGTGAACAAGATCAATTTGCTAATGCACTCGGGCGTAGCTTTGGATATAACAATCCCGATAAAGATTGTTTTGATATGGTTCAAAAGGTTTATCCTAGATATGTGCCTAAATAGCAGCAAAATTATAAGCCTTATTTATATTGACATATTAAATAAATACGACTTATAATGGTAAATATAATATAAAGGAGCACTTTATGAATAGAGAAACATTAAAAAAACAATGCAAAAAAGCAATGATGTTTTTATTTACTATTTTTAAATTTGCTCTTTTATTTTTTTGCTTAAAGGAAGTTGTAATTATTACTTTTTTTAATTTATCCGACATAGAAACTTATTATTTTTATTATGAGAACTTTCATGACTCATGGCAAATTTTACTCTTTACTATTTATTGCTCACTACTGCTTATTGCCGCGACATATTTTGCGTTTAGAAAAAAATATATATTTCTTTTTGCTGTTACTTTGATTACAAATTATACAACCACCAGATCGTTTGAATATATTCCTGACATGATATATGTTCATAATGTTGCCAAATGTATTGACGAGCCACTAGAGCCTATGTGTGAAAATGTAGTTACTAATGAAAGAGATAAAAAGAAGTTGAAAAAACTTCAACAATAAAAGGTAAGGATATTCCTGCATATAGTAATACATATAACTATAAAACAAACTATAAAACATCAAATAATGACGGTAATATAGTGAATGTTTTAGGTAAAACTTTGCATTTATACTTCCTTTTTATTTGAATATTATTAGTCAACGCCATTAGGCTAGCACTTATTTATTTGCTTGTAAATATCTTTTCAAACATTTCTGTTGCTTTTTTGAGTGTTGCTTCTTGTGTTTGGCAACAAACTTTGTCAGAAAACCAAGGCAAAATATCTATATTGTTCAATATTTTTGCCAAAACCTTATAAGAAGCAGTTACATTGCTATCAATATTTATATAATAGTCATTAATGCAAGCTATGTGCCTACTTTCTTCCCCAAAAACACCAGCTTCCATTGCATTAACAAAACCCAAAACATCTGTCTGAAAATTATCTCCCAAAAACAAAACATTTGCCTTTTTTGCCCCTGTAATATCTGCAATAATCTTGCTAATATTATTATATATTAACAAATCTGGCTTGCCAGATTCTATAACTTCTTTGCCGTTTTGCTTTGCAATCATCGCAAATTGCCCTTGCCTATATAATGACATTGCCTCTTTAAAATAAGATACGTTTTCTAAACAAATT
>CAYJKS010000173.1:1262-2210 GCA_964370705.1 uncultured Azospirillaceae bacterium | reverse complement strand
TTTATTTTCAACTAGTTCACAGTTATAGGTTTCTGCTTTTCGCACACTAGACGCTTCGGTTAGACTATTGGGGGTTACTCTTATGGTAACATCATCAAAAGTTACATTCTCCATTACTTCATAAAAAATCGGATTAAAAAACTTTTGATTTTCTGGTGAATTTTCTTTTATAGACTTATCAATAGGTTGGCAAAAAGTGGCTCTTAACACTCTTTCATTGGGGCAAATTTTTTCACAATCATCTCTATTGTAACGAAGATTGACAAGACCTTCATATTTGCAAGAATAACAAACGCCCTCACTATCCATAAGCGGTCTATCTTTAGGACATTTTAATACACTCGGAGGGTTTCCTCCAATTTGTTGAGCAACAACACGATTAGGACAAACATCGTTGCAGTCTTCAAAATTGCAACGGCTATCTACAGCAATATTATGCTCGACATCGCACGACCAACAATTATTGTCCCAATCTCGCAAAGGTTTTTCTTTGGGGCATTTATTTGAATTGGCTTTAATAGAGGTATTTTTATCTAAATTAAAGTTTATAATTTTTCTATCACTTGGAGGTCGATGCGAAAAATTATACAAATCTTCAGAATCTTTATATTCTTCGCTTAAACAGCTACCGATTTGATTTTGAAAAGGTCTATCTGGAGGACATTCCTTTAGGTAACAATTTATTGTAGAATATGCAGAACCACTAAGCTCTGTATTTATCTCTCTGTTTGGGCATTTTGCTGTGCAGTTCTCTACAAGCCCAACATTAAAAGAAAGAGGCTCATCGCAACTTACACAATTATTATAAATTACAAAATCACAATCACTAAAATCTTCTTTAGCGTTAGAAGTTAGTGGCACTAAGCCTAAAAATAAAACAACAAATAAAATTTTTTTCATCAACTCAACTCCTTTTGTGCAACATACAATCATAATAACTAATTTCTA
>CAYJKS010000173.1:0-1252 GCA_964370705.1 uncultured Azospirillaceae bacterium | reverse complement strand
AAACGCCAGAACAAAAGCAACGAGGGGTAATGACAATATATAAAAGCACGTCAGTAACAGAAAAGAAAGCAACAAAGAGTGACAGAAGAAAAAGCATAGAAACAGCAAAAAGGATATAGATTTTTATTTTTTAGCATGGACAATAACAAACAAATACGATATAAATCTTATCAATTAATATACATCTTTTAATAATTAAAATTATAATTATGGCACAGAAAACTAAAATCGCTTTAATTGGTGGCATGAGCTACCATTCAACCATTGACTATTATAAAATAATCAATGATGAGGTTAACAAAAAGTATGGTGGACTAAATTCTGCGGAGTTTATTTTGCACAATGTGAACTTTGCCCCAATAGAAGAGCTAATGCAAAAAAATGATTGGAACGCTATCTTGACAATTTTTATCAAAATTGCCCAGGATTTGGAGTCAATTGGAGCAACACACCTTGTTATGTGCACAAACACTATGCACAAACTTGTTCCAAAAATTGAGAAACACGTTTCTATTAAGTTTATTCATATTGCAGATGCTGTAGGGCAAGCTATTGTAAAAGACAAGGCAAAAAGAGTTCTTTTACTTGGCACAAAATTCACGATGCAAGAGGACTTTTATAAACAAAAGCTAAAAGAAAATTTTGGTATTGAGGTTATTACTCCCAACAAAAAAGCTAGGGAGAGAATTAATCGCATTATATTCAAAGAGCTTTGCAAAGGAAGCCTATCTCCCAAATCACTAAGCTGGATTTGCATGGAGGTTTGCTACTTATGTAGTGATGAATACCGCTTTAAGGCAGATGGGGTAATACTTGCCTGCACGGAGCTAAAAGAGTTAGAAGAAGATCTAAACTTTGGCTATGGCGTATCCACATGGGATACATTAGAGATACACGCAAAAACAATTGCCGAGCAAGTCTAATTTTATAAAAAGTTCTTAAGATTTTTCTTAAGGACTTTTTTTATATATCTTAATAATTGAAAATAAATTATAAAGATGTATATTACAAAAAAAAGGAGTGCTAATATGAAAAAAATTTTATGTATCGGTTTGATGATTTTTGCCTTTTGCTTTGAAGCAAATGCTCGAATAACTTGCAAAGAAAACTCTCTTGGTGTGACAAATTGCTCTGGTTATGATAACAATGGCAACCGTGTTAAGACAAGATCAAAAACTAATAGCCTAGGCACAACAACCACAACCGGCACTTGGGGCAATGAAAGAATAAATGCAAGATCAAAAACTAATAG
>CAYJKS010000172.1:0-2240 GCA_964370705.1 uncultured Azospirillaceae bacterium | reverse complement strand
TGAGGCACTAACTCATGGTGGCATTGCCAATAAATTTAAGGTAAAAATTAAGTGGATAGATGCAGAAGAGCTAGAAAAAGATGGAGTAGAGGCTCATCTTAGTAAAATTAATGCTATTTTGGTTCCTGGTGGTTTTGGTAATAGAGGCACAGAAGGCAAAATTATGGCTGCTCAATATGCAAGACAAAATAATATTCCTTATTTTGGTATTTGTTATGGTATGCAAATGGCTGTAATTGAAACTATGCGTAATGTTGCAGGGGTTAAAAATGCAGGAACAACAGAAATAAATCCAGAATGTGAGCCAGTTATAGATATTATGACTGAGTGGGAAAAAGCTGGTAGCAAAGAGCAACGTCAAAAAGGCGGAGATTTGGGTGGAACAATGCGTTTAGGAGCTTATCCAAGTGTTTTAGACAAGTCTTCTAAAGTTTTTGAGATATATGGGCAAGAAAATATTTCTGAGCGTCACCGTCATAGATTTGAGGTTGATATTAGGTATGAAGAAACCCTAAAAAAAGCAGGAATGATTATTGTTGCAAAATCTCCAGATGGCAAATTGCCAGAGATTGTAGAAAGAGCAAATCATCCATGGTTTGTTGGTGTGCAGTTTCATCCAGAGCTAAAATCTAAACCCTTTGATCCACATCCGCTATTTGTGTCTTTTGTAAAAGCGGCAATTGACAATAGTAGATTATTGTAATAGGTTTGTAAAAAATAAAAATAACAAAAAGATTAAAGGTTACTATGATAAAAAAAATAATATTGATAATAATGATGGGCTTATGGACAAGTAACGCTCATGCATGGAGCTTGACAGAATTTGTAAACGGAATTAAGACCAATTCTCAAGATGTGTGGAATAATGGCAATTATGATGTGTATGTTCCTGTTTGGACTTGGCATAATCGTCTTTTTTATGACAAAGAAAAATATGATGAATATAATGAAATGCCATGGGGCGCAGGCTTTGGCAAAGGCTTGTGGAAAGATAATGACTGGCATGGACTATACTTTATGGCATTTAATGACTCTAACCGCAGAGTGCAAACAATTGCTGGTTACACATATATGCACAATTGGGATATTGACAATGATGGCGACTTTAAGGCAGGACTTGGCTATACTTTGCTTGTGACCCAAAGACATGAATATTCTTATATTCCAATACCTGTTCCAATTCCGCTTCCTAGTGTTAGTATGAGTTATAAAAACTTTAGTGTTCAAGGATCATACTTGCCAGGTGTAAAAAATGATGGTAATGTATTGTTTGTGGTTACTAAATGGAGCTTTTAATAAAAGAATTTAATTAAGAAAGGATTTTTTAAGATGAATCAAAAAGAAGTTAAAATTGGCAATTTTGCTATTGGTAACAAACTGCCATTGGCACTAATTTCTGGCCCATGTCAAATAGAAAGCAGACAACATGCCATAGATATGGCAGGTAGCCTTGTTGAAATTACTTCAAAACTTGGAATTAATTATGTGTTTAAGGCATCTTTTGACAAAGCCAATAGAACTTCTATTAACTCAGCTAGAGGTGTTGGGATTGAAGAGGGCTTAAGAACTTTTGAAGAGATAAAAAAACTATATAATTGTCCAATTGTTACAGATATTCACGAAAATGAGCAGTGCACTATTGTTGCTCCGTTTGTTGATATGTTACAAATTCCAGCATTTTTATGCCGTCAAACTGACTTGGTTGTTGCTGCTGCCAAAACTGGCAAGGTTGTTAATATCAAAAAAGGTCAATTTTTGGCTCCTTGGGATATGAAAAACTTGGTTAATAAATCTGTTGATGCAGGTAATAACAATGTGTGCCTAACAGATAGAGGAACAAGTTTTGGTTATAATACACTTGTTAGTGATATGCGTGGTCTTTCTACTATGGCAAAAGATACAGGATGTCCTGTTATTTTTGACGCAACACACTCAGTTCAACAACCTGGCGGATTGGGCGGAACATCTGGCGGACAAAGAGAATTTGCACCAGTATTAGCAAGAGCTGCTGTTGCTGTTGGTATTGCAGCAGCCTTTATTGAGTGTCATGAAAATCCAGATAAAGCATTTTCTGATGGTCCAAATAGTATGCACTTGAGCGATATGGAAAGGATTGTTTCTGAGTTAATGGCTTATGATAAAATTACCAAATCTATGGTTAAAGATTATCTCTAAGCTTTCTAGCCCCGCAAGGGGCTTTTTTTATAAAGGATTGTAATGCAGTTTTTGGATGTAGGATA
>CAYJKS010000171.1:0-2255 GCA_964370705.1 uncultured Azospirillaceae bacterium | reverse complement strand
TGAATAAAAATAAGTAAGAGCCGTTTTTATTGGTCCAATCTCATAACTAATACCCAAATCATAAGCCCACGAGTCACGGTATTGATCAAAGTCATATATATTGTCTTGATTAGCTATGTTTGTGTCGGCATCATTATCGGTCGTAAAACTATTACGGAAGCTGCCGCCAACTGTCCAACCTTTATAATAAGCATTCGCTCCCATTGAAATCTCTTGATTATTGTCAACAAATTGTGCCAAACCGATTGATGCGGATAAGTCTACATTGCCTAGCTCTGTGTGATAATAACTGCTCAAAATATAACCGTCTTTGTCTTTGTATGTTGCATGGTTATTAACTAGTCCATCTCTGCTATATGTATTAGGAACATAAGAAAAACCTAGAGTAATATTGTTTATTTCTGGAGTAAAATAAGTTATTTTTGCTGATGTTCCATCGGTGTTTATTCTAGTAGAGTTTAAGGTGCGATAAGAAATCTTACTAGAATTTTTTTGCCAATTTGGGTTAGCTATAAAATTTACAATATCACTTTGACTAACGCCCAAAACATCTATGTTAGGAGCACCAACACTTAGTTGATAAGCCGCATTATAGCTTTGGCCTGCTACTATCTTGCCATATTCAAAATCTAAAACTCCATAAACCTGCTCGCCCCAATTACCTTGATTATAGTCCCTTAATTCTTGGTCTATACCATATTGCAAGTCCAAATAAAGCCCCAAAGCAGTTGAAGAATTAAAACTATATTGTATCATACTGTTTAAGTTAAATCTTATGGGCAAGTCATGACTTGATTTGCTGCCAAAATCGCTAGCATCATAATCAGAATATCCGTATAAAACCTTTGCTTTACCAAATAACTCGTAGCTCCATTCTCCCGCTTTTGCCGGAGTTGCACATATGCTTGCGATTGCAAGTAGCATAAAAATCTTTTTCATTAGCTTATCCCAAATATTATATCTAAAAACATAATAGTATAAATTAGTTAATGAAGACTAAATCTAATATTCTTTTGTTGTATTTTGCTATAAAAATAGTTATTATATCTTATAAAAATTTTTTAGGAGTTTAGATGAATATTAGCCCAGAAAAAACGCAAATGCGAAATAAACAAGTTAAAGACTTGTATAATAAAGTAACAAATACGGGATATAGCAATATTACAGAAATTTTGCGTATAAATACAGATGTTGACAAAATGATTACTCAATATCAAAATGTAACTGCCTTGCTCATATTGAGAACGCACTTGGCAATTATGAGCTCTCAGGAACAAAAAGCAAGAGCTTGCGCTAATCATGTATGGGAAATTGGTGGAACCATTGACACCGATTTTGAAAAAATGTATCTAAATGACTTAATGAGCCTCGGACTTATAGATATGGCAGGCATTTTGCTAAAAAGAAGGCTTGAAAATATTGAAGATAACATTAAAAATTTTGCACTAGAAATGCTCAAATTTGCAATTATTACCGGCAACTCAAAACTAATTAAAAAAATTACACAATATGACTATGGCAGAACAATCTCTGTTGCTCTTTCTAGTTTTGCAGATGTTTATCAACAAAATAATTATGATGATCATTTTAAGCAAATACAAGCAATTACACTAAATCTCTTTGGCAAAGAGATGTGTGGCTATGATTTTAATGTATATAACGACAGAGGGTTTACAGACTTAGAAATTATAATATATTTTAGCAATTACAACACCGAAATTTATAAGTTCTTGCCACTCTTAGAAAGCAAAATCAGCGGATATTTTTTGACCTCAGGGGCAAAAAGAATAAACAATCTTAGCTTTGCTATAAAGCACATAAAAAATTATCCAACAATCTAAAAATTCACCCCCATTATGGGGGTGAAAATCTCTTAAATCATATTTTATTTATGCAACATTTATGACATTATTATGTATTAGGATTTGTGAGCTGATATATAAAACATACATAGCAAAAAAGACAATACCAGCCTTGCGGTTAATACGCTCTTCTTTATTAACCACATAAAGCAACATGGCAGAAGTCAAAAACATTACCCACATATCATAATGCATAATTTGCTTAGACACCTCTATGTCTATGATACTAGAAGATGCCCCCATAATAAACACAATATTCCAAATATTTGAGCCCAAAACATTTCCAATTGCAATATCACTTTGCTTGCGATAAGCGGCAACAGCAGATGTTGCAAGCTCTGGCAAAGATGTGCCAAATGCAATCAAAGTCAAGCCAATTATCTCTTCAGAAAC
>CAYJKS010000170.1:0-2319 GCA_964370705.1 uncultured Azospirillaceae bacterium | reverse complement strand
TGAACCTACGACCTTCAGGTTATGAGCCTGACGAGCTACCATGCTGCTCCACCCCGCGTCAATATCGAAGAACCAATAAATACTCTCTTAAGACTAACTTGTCAATAGTTTTTTTTATATTTTTAGTTATTTTTATCATCGCTTACAACTTCTTGATAAGTTGCCAAAAATTCTTCTTTAGCACAGCCATAAATATTATCTTCTTCGGTAATGTTTATAAAGCCTCCTGCCTTTATAAACTGCTCATTGCCCCAAGAACCAATAAGACAAATATCTTCATCTGTTTGTATAAATTTTTGCACAACTGGCTTAGGTTTGTAGCAGTTTTTTCCAAGCTCAAAACAAGGCTCATATCTTTGCACAAATTTTTCTTTTGTAACCACATATTGCTCACCAGCTGGATTTGTAATAATATAATCTCCCTTATTAGCAACAAAAAATGTTTCGACCGTTCCATTTTCTAAAACAGTCAAAACATTTTCACCACCTTGAGCAACCTCTGCTCTAATGTTAGCAATTTTGATATAGCTTTTAATTTCTTTGTTACTAGCTAAGAGCTTTTTTATTGCTTTTTGCACAAAGTTTATTCCCAAACAGTTTTGTCTGACTCTTCTTTTGCAACGCTAGGCATTGGGTGCTTTGCAAGATTATCTGCATTTTCTTTTATTAGGCTTTGAGCAAGCAAGGCATCTGCAGAGCCAGAAAATTGACTATCTGTTGTATGAAATATCATAGTAGAGCCATTTCTAGAAGAAGAAACTATTGCATCTTGCTCACCAATTTGGTTCAAAAACTTTAAAGCAGAATCTGGAGAACAGCCAACGTCAACTAAAGTCTTTACAGAAAGTGCTGCGTTTGTTGCATATGCTTGCCTAGATTCTCCTAGTTTTTCCATTCTAATCTTAACAGACTCACCGTCGGCTTCTGCTGCACCAACTTTTTCTATTTTTAGAGAATCTGCAAGATACTGGGCAGATTCTTTTTGTCTTTTTGCCTTCATAACCTCATTTGCTTGATCTTCTATTTCTTTAGGCAAAATTGGTTCATCACTCAAAACAGCCTTAATTGTAATCCCATATTGACTAAAAAAGCTTCGCAAATCTTCTTCAACTTGTTGTGTGATTGTTTCTTTTTGATTATACACGTCTTCTAGCTCAATGGCATTTGCAAGCGGAATAGCGGTGTTGGTTGTAACGTTTCTCATTTCTTCTACATAATCGGTAATATTATACATTGCCTTAAAAGCCTCAGAAACATTATTAGAAATAACATATTGCACTTTTAGTGTTAGCCTAAACGTAACCTGATCCAAAGTCTTTAGCACCAATGGAACAGCCAAAGAATCTAGCCCCAAAAAAACAACTCTATCTACTTTTGTAACAAACGGAACCCTAAAAGAAAGTCCGCTTCTTGCTGTGTGATGATACTTACCAAAGAAGGTAATAAAACTATAATGATTCTCTGGAGTTAGCACAGCTGACTCATAAACAAAAAAGCAAAATACTGCCAAATATATCAAATTAAGAACTATTGCATCCATATTTTTTCTCCCTAAAAAAATATTATATATTCATAAAGAAATAACCCGAAAACAAATAAAGCAAAATCGTTGCATAAACTCCTGCAAAAACATCGTCTAGCATAATCCCCCATTCGTTTTCAAGCTTTTTATCTGCCCAACCAACAGGGTTTGGCTTCAAAATGTCAAAAATCCTAAACAAAACAAAACCCAAAACATACAAAGCCATTGCTTGACCATCTAACTTGCCAACCAAAAAATTACCAACTAGTGCAAAAGATAGCAACTGTCCAACCGTTTCATCAATCACAACAAAAGAAGGGTCATGCTTTGTATGTTTTATAACTTCTTTTACTGCTATTGCGCCAAACAAAAGAACAACTATTGAGGCAATAATAATCCCCCAAGCTCCAAAATTATAAGCTACAAAAATTGCCAAAATCATTGTTGCCAAAGAACCCGCTGTTCCTGGCGCTACTGGGCAATAACCTACCCCAAACATTGTTGCAATAAAATATGCTAGTTTTTTATTCATCTTACTTCCCCAAAATTATGTTACAAGCTACAAGTAGCTCCACTATATATCCCTTTTATAGCATAATCCAGACATAAATATATGATAATAACAACCCTTATCTTTTTTTGCCTTTTGCCAAATTTACGTTTGTTGCAAGCCCTGCTTGAGATGTTTCTTTATATTTTACCGACAAGTTTAAGCCTGTTTCATACATAGTATTTATAATCTCATCGAGGCTAACAAAAGTATTACCCTTCATCATCATTCCCAAACGAGAAGATGT
>CAYJKS010000169.1:0-2352 GCA_964370705.1 uncultured Azospirillaceae bacterium | reverse complement strand
TTGACCTAATTGAGAATATTCTCAAAACAAAGCCATATGAGATAGAACGTCGTAGCTCTAAAGAAATTGTTGCAGAGTTTCAGGGCAAATGGAACAACTTGCTCATATTTTTTTCTTGGGAACAATCTATGAATTGCTTGCATATCTCTTGCCTCATAAACATAGAAAACCAACTAGAGCAAAAACACGGTAACATATATGAACTTTTGGCTCTGATTAATGATGACCTTTGGGTAGGGCACTTTTCTTATTGGAACGAACAAAAAATGCCTGTTTTTAGACACTCATTATTTTGCAACCAACAAAACAGCGACTTTTACTCACAAGTATCTCAACTAATTGATATTGCTGTAAAAGAATGTGAGCGCATGTATCCAATTTTTAATGTTGTTTTGGCAAAAGGCATGGCACCATCACAAGCCCTCTTTAATAACTCAACAGCAATTAGCGGACAAGCATAAAAAAAACCAACCCTAGCCCCACAAAAGGGGCGAGAATTGGTTTGTTTTAATTTCTTCTCAAATTTTGCTTGTAGACAGCAATATTTTTGTTATGCTCCGCATACGTTCTAGCAAACAAATGTCCGCCAACGCCAGATGCTACAAAAAACAAATAGTCTACATCGCTTGGATTTGCTGCCGCCCAAATAACGTCTGTTGACGGGCTGCAAATCGGGGTAGGAGGCAAGCCATGATGCTTGTATGTATTATAAGGACTATCTACTTCTAGATCACTATAATACAAGTTTCTCCCCAAAGAGCTTTTTTTACCCTCAGTAATAGCATATATTACTGTTGGACAGGCTTGCAACTTAATGCCTTGCCTTAGCCTAGATGAAAACACCGCAGAAATATCTACCTTTTCGTCATCAATATTAGTTTCTCTTGCTATTATTGATGCCAAAATCAGCAAATCTTCTTTAGTTTTTATCTGAGGATTTTTATTATTTTCCCAGATTTTATCTAGAACTTCATTTCTTGCTCTTTTAGATGTTGCGATCAACGAGTCTCGACTTGTTCCTTTAGCAAACCTATAAGTTCCTGGTAACAAGTCTCCTTCTTTAATATCAAAAGTAACTTCGCCACTAAGTCTTGAGTTATTATTTATAGCCCTTAACATTTGTGAAGCAGTTAATCCTGCATAAAGAGTGATTCTCTCTGAGCCACCTGAACAAACAAAATATTTATTTTTGTTTATATAAGATTGCGCTGACTTTGCCGTTACTATTCTTGGCTTAGCCTTTTTGAGAGTGGAGCTGTCTATTGTGTTATTAGACACAACAGATCTATCTGTCATCACGACATTTTTGCTAGAGGGATTTATTAGCATAAACTTCTCTACTTTTTTAGAAACAAATATTTGGTCGAACGATTTTTCTTGTTCTTCTCCAATAGTTGCAACTAACAAATTAAGATTTTCATGTTCAAAAACTCTCTCACTAGACCTATTTTGCACTGAGTGCATAAAGGTCTTTATTTTTCTGCCACATTCATACTTATTAAAAACTGCATAAACAACGATTAAATTAATAAATATAATAAGGCTTAGTTCAAAATATTTCTTCATTTAAAATTATATTATAAAAATGGTGCTGATAATAAAAATTTAGAATTAAAATATAACATAGACAAAAATAAAAAGCAACTACTTTTTTCGTCGCTTTTGTCTATATATGCTCACATTTTTATTATGCTCTTTTAGGGTATTTGCAAACAAATGCCCTCCATCACCAGAAGCAACAAAATATAAATACTTTGAATCACTAGGATTCGCAGCTGCAAAGAGGGCCTCTTCTCCTGGATTACAAATAGGTGCTGGAGGCAGACCGTAGTTTTTGTAGGTATTAAAAGGACTGTCTATCTTCAAGTCTTTTTTATACAAAGCCCTACCCAGATTTTTTTTGCCATTTGTTATAGCATATATTACTGTTGGGTCTGTCTGCAATCTCATGCCAATTCTAAGTCTTGAAGAAAACACTGCAGATATATCTTGCCTTTCTGCCGCCAAACTTGTTTCTTTTTCTATAATAGATGCCAAGATCAACAGCTCTTCTTTGCTTTTTACTTGTGGATTTTTGTTATTTTTCCACTCTTTTTCCAGGGTTTTTGCCATAGCTTTTTGAGCGGTTTTTATAATAAAATCTCTGCTGTCACCTTTAGAATAACTATAGGTTTCTGGCAAAAGCTCCCCTTCTTTTACCTTTATGCTAATATTACCCACAAGATTATTATCATTTGCAATAATTTCTAGCATCTGAGCAGTAGTTAGTCCCTCTTGCAACGTAATCTTTCTATAAACTATCTTGCCTTCAACCACAATTTTTAGGACTTGAGACATATTAACATTCGGATA
>CAYJKS010000168.1:0-2358 GCA_964370705.1 uncultured Azospirillaceae bacterium | reverse complement strand
TGTATGGTGCAACAGATATTACTCAAGAAGTTCAAGCAAAAATTCAATAGTTTGATTTTTGAGCAAAATAAATAGTAGCCCCTATGCAAATAGCGGGCTATTTTTTTGACTATCATACAAAAATACTTTTGACAAATATGACAAAACAACATATAATAATGGTTCTAAATTTATTATTGTAAAATTTTCTCGGTTATGCACTAGTCACGCATAATCTGGTTAAAAACCAAGAGATTTATGACTTAACATTTTATATATATGGTAAATTATTTTTTATTTAGCCTTTTTTTGGGCGGACTTTTCTTTGCAACTGGCTTTAGAAGAGAGATGTTGAAGTTAACAGCAATAATCTCGATTATTGTTGTTATTATAATGTATTTTATATCATATCTAGCAATGCCAACCATGTCAGCATGGGGTTTTGATGGAGTGTATATTATGACATTTATTACAGCAGTTTTAGCTCTCATATTTTCTGCGTTGTCAGAAGATTATTTAGAAATAAACAGTACAACAAAATATCGAGCGATTCCGCTTATTATTTTGTTGCTAATGGGAGTTCCTCGTTGCACAACGTCTTCTTCGATGTTCAACTCCAAAGAGCTACATAGGCAACTAGAAGTCGTTGAGCTTGCTCCAGAAGAGTTTGTTGGTGATGTGCACCCAATACCTGTTGAAAAAATGATTAATGTGAACCAAAGCTATGCTCACATGCTAGCTAGCAATCGCATTGAAGAAATTTCTTCTCTTGGTTCAAGAGCACAATTTGAAAGACCAACCTTAATTAACCTTAATGGTGAGTTTGAGGTAACACAAGCAAATGGAACAACGCAAACCCTAAGATTTGACAATGAGCAAGTCTGGGTATCTGCTTTGCAGCACCTTGGCTTTTGGAAGTGGTCTAGCTATGGAGCTACTCAAGGATATGCTATTGTTTCGGCAAATGACCCCGGCAAGTCTTGGTTTGTTACCAAAATCAATGGCAAACCTATTGAGCTAGTCTACTTGCCCTCAGCTTTTTTTGGCGAAAACATAAAAAGATATATTCGCAATAACGGATATATTGGAGTTGGCTTAACCGATTTTAGCTTTGAGCTAGATGATGCAGGAAACCCATTTTATGTTGTTACCACCTATATGCCAGAAGTGGGATTTAGTGGTGATAACGCTACTGGAGTTTTAGTGGTTGACCCACAAAACGGAAAAATCACAGATTATTCTGTTGAAGAGGCGCCAGAGTGGATTGACCGTATCCAACCAGAAGACATTGTTAGATCTCAGATAAAAAACTGGGGACTATATGTTCGAGGGTGGAGAAACTCTTTGGGAAAGGCACTTGATGTAAAGCAAGCAACAAGAGGTATGAGTGTGGTATATTCTAATGGCAAATGCTATTATTATACAGGCATTCAATCTGTTGGAGCAGACAGAGCTACATCTGGATTTATGCTCATTGATACCAGAACAAAAGAGACAATTCTTTATAAGGTTTCTGGTATAAATGAAAATTTGGCACAAGAAATCATTCAGGACAATTCTGAATGGGTTAGAATGGCTAAATTTATGGCAAATCCACCAGTGCTATATAATGTGCATGGGAAGCCATCATATTATATGACACTTTCTGCAGATGGAGTAAAAGTTGCTGGATATGCATTTGTTTCTTTAGAATCGGATCAAATCTTTGCAGCTGCATCGACGCCACAAAAAGCGCTTGCCGACTACTTTAAGGCTATCCAATCTTCTGGACAGTTCCAACTAAGTGACGGCGAGGTAGAAGAGGCTAAAACCCAAAAGGCAACAATTCGTGATATTGTCTTTGAAGATGGCATTTATTATGTTATCTTTGAGGAGATAAAAGGAATTGAGTTTATGGGAAGCAGTGAGGCTTTTATTGAGCTCAAATGGTCAAAAATTGGCAACAAAGTTGAGGTTACGTTCCAAGAAAGCGAAACCAACAAAGTGCCAATAGACAAATTTGAGAACTTAGACTTCTCACTATAAGCATAAAAAAAGAGAGAGGCTTAACCCTTTGTGGGTTAGGTCTCTCTTACTTTTTTGAATATAAAAAATCTATTCTATAGGCTCACCATATACGTGAACACATTCTTGTCTCCATAAAACATAATGAGACTCACTTTTATCTACAAGATACACTTTTTTGATATTACCTTTTTCAATAGCTCCAGCTAATTTAGCATCACCAAAAGGACCTATAATCCCAAAAAGATAAAAAGAACAATCATCTTCATGAGTTAGCTCAGACATATTGCTAAAATCTAAAGAAGACAAATCTGTATAGTTCATGATTGGGCTAGTTTGAACGCAAGCAGACAAACCAAATGCAACCAATAGAGA
>CAYJKS010000167.1:0-2377 GCA_964370705.1 uncultured Azospirillaceae bacterium | reverse complement strand
TCGCTGTTTGGCTAGCTAAATTGGAATCAAGATCCGCCTGTGCATCATTAACACTTGGTTTTGAGGCGGATAATACGCTATTTGACTCTCACTCAAAATATTTTAGAGATGCCTTGGTTAGAGCAAATTATCAAAACTTAAAAACAAATGTTTACAAAAGCTTTGAATACCTTGATGATTTTTTTGATAACTTGCTTTTGGGTGGTAAAAATGTGCTGGATAGCGAAAATTTAAAAACGAATGTCGGAATAAAAAAAACCGATGTCGGAATAAATGTCGGAATAAATGTCGGAATAAATGACACAGTTTTAAATATGTTATCAAATAATCCAAATCAAACTGCCACAGAAATGGGGGCGTTATTGGGAAAAAGCAGCAGAACAATTGAAAGAGCCATCAACTCCCTGAAAGAAGAAGGCAGAATCACCCGCGTTGGCTCAAATAAAGCTGGCCACTGGCAGGTTATAAAAAGCGAGGGTGATGATGAGTAAAGTATGGAATTTTATAAATAATAAAATTGTTGTTACTGTGTCTTGGTTGGCTGTTTTGTTTTGCGTAATTTACTTTGATATTCCAAATAAATTAAATTTTATTCCATCTAATTGGTATTTATTTGGGACAATTATTGTTGGTTTTTTAATTTTAATCATTTATTATAAAAGTTATAACATGTGGAAAAAGCTTAATGCTATTAGTTTTACAACAATCGGTATTGTTTTTTCAATTGGTATGTTTCTTTGCTTTTTGTCTCCCAATGTAGGTTTATATAATGAGACCGACATCGCAAGAACATTAAACACTTTTACAGCTTTTGGGCCGCTAGTCATAGGTTTTGCAACAGTATTATTTGCATGTAAACAATCAGAGACACAAAATAAGCAGCACAGTTTAGCATTGTTTGAGAAAAGATGGGATTTTATTAAAAAATTTGAGGAATATGCAAAAAATATGGATGATTGCATAGATACAGAAAACCAAGAGAAAGAGGTTGTATTTAATATTGCAGAAGATTTCTTAGCGTTTAGTAAGCAGTCTGATATTTTGTTTAATAAATCAATTGCTGATGACTTGCGCAAATTATCAGACTCTGCTAAAGAGCGTTATATGGCAGATGTAGGTGCTGTAATATATGAAAACAAAGAAAAAGAAGAAAACAAAAGCTACAAAAAAGAAATAGAAAATGCTAATAATATCTGTGGAGATAAAATTGAAAAATATATTACACAGAGCAAAAAAGTTTATAATCATATGATGGATTTTTTAAGAAAAGAGCATTCAAATGAAAAATAAGGTTAATGTCAAAATAAACGGAGAAGGCAATGTCTAAGATAGAAGAATTGATTGCGAAGCATTGCCCGAATGGGGTTGAGTATAAAGCGTTGGGTGAAGTTGCAAATATAGGAACAGGAAATTGCAATAGAGCTGATGCTATTGACGATGGGAAATATCCTTTTTATGTTCGCTCTAAAACAGTAAAAAGAATAAACCATTATGAGTTTGATGAAGAGGCAATAATTATTCCAGGAGAAGGAGGAATTGGTGAAATTTTTCACTATATCAATGGGAAATACTCATTGCATCAAAGAGCGTATAGAATATGTTTTAAAAATCATAATATAAATACAAAATTTATTTATCACTACATGATGAATAGTTTTAAAAAATTTATATTTTCAGAAGCGGTTAACGCTACTGTTTCATCTATTAGGAAGCCCATGATTGAAAGATTTCCAATACCAATTCCTTGTCCTGAGAATGTTGAGAGGTCTTTGGATATTCAGGGGGAGATTGTTCGGGTGTTGGATAGCTTTACAGAGCTTACAGCGGAGCTTACAGCGGAGCTTACAGCTCGCAAAAAACAATATAACCACTATCGTGATGAGCTCCTCACCTTCAAAGAAAATGAAGTCGAATGGAAAGAGTTGAATAGTCTTGGAAAGTTTTCTTATGGATATTCTGCAAGTGCTCAAGATATAGGAAGTGCCCGTTTTATTAGAATTAGCGATATTGATCTCTCTGGCAAGTTGATCGCAAATAACAAGAAGTATATAGACATCACAGAAGACAATGAAAAATATATTTTAAAAAAGAACGATTTACTTATGGCTAGAACTGGTGCGACTTTTGGAAAAACAATGATATTTGAAGAAGATTATAAAGCAATATATGCTGGATTTTTAATTAAACTAAGTTTTGATGAAAAAATAATTAATCCTAAATATTACTGGCACTTTGCACAAAGCACATTGTTTTGGGAGCAAGCGTATAAATTAGTTTCTGGTGGAGGGCAGCCTCAATTTAACGCAAATGTTCTTAGAGTAGTTTCAATGCCTATTCCATATCCTAATGATCCAAAAAATCATTAGCCGAACAAGAA
>CAYJKS010000166.1:0-2421 GCA_964370705.1 uncultured Azospirillaceae bacterium | reverse complement strand
ATTTATAATCAATATAAAAATGTAACCATATATGAAGATGCAAACTACTATCTAAATTTTGCAAAATCTATTGGTTGCAAGGCAATTGGGATCGAATATAAATATAATGTTGGAACACTTGTTGATGCAGATGAAATTATTAAAACCTAGCTCAATTACTGCGCATATTTTATCCAATAACAAGAAGTACTCATAGCATAACTTAGCGCAATAGCTTGCTTTTTTATAAGTATCAATATATATATTGATACAAACAAAACCACAAGATTGCCACTTTATGATGCCACAAAAAAGAAAGAAAATAATGAAAAGATTTTTAGACATTGTCATTTTTTGTTTAATATTAGGAGCGATAGCTATTGCCAATCAAAATTTGTTTGGATTTTCAAAAAGTAGTCAAGAAAATGAGCAAGCAAATTTTTCAAAAAACCTAAATATTACAGAAGTTTTATATTCTAAAGAACTTACACCTCGCAATTTGGGCTATGCCGGACACATTCCAATGGCGGTTGGCTTTGGCGAAAAAGATGTGATAAAAGATATTAAAATCTTAAAAAACAATGAAACATCTGAGTTCTTAGAACAAGTTCTTGCATCAGGAATACTAAATAAATGGATTGGAAAAGACGCTAAGCAGGCAGCTGCAATTAAAGTAGACGCGGTTAGTGGTGCAACAATATCATCGACAGCTATTATAAAAAATATGCAAGCAATACTAGATGCTAAACTGGGCAACAAAACGCCAACAAAAGAACCTCTCAACAAATTAGAGATTTATAAATCTTTGGCAATTTTGTTTGTTGGGCTATTGGGCATATTTTCTTTCTTTGTACCCAAAAGAACGAGCAAATTTCGCATGACGTTTGCGGTTTTAAGTATTTTTGTTTTAGGAATTTGGCAAGGTAGCATGATTTCTATTGCAAAAATATCTGCGTGGTTTTTACACGGGATACCTGACGTTTTTCAAATACCATTATTTTTAATCTTTTTAGCCTCTATTATAATTCCTATGATAACAGGCAAAAATTTTTATTGTTATCATGTTTGCCCATTTGGCGCTGCACAAGATTTGGTTTCTAAAAGCATTAGAGTTAACGTCAAAATAAAAGTTTATAAATGGGTGCAATATATTAGATTTGTTATGCTACTAGCTTGCTTTGTTATGCTATTATTTGGTTTGGGATTATACATTGCAAACATTGAGCCATTTTCTGCTTTTAGGCCTGAGCTTGCGCCAATATCTGCTGTAATAATATTTGTTGTCTCGCTTATTGTTGCAACATTCAAGCCTCGTTTTTGGTGCACGCATATCTGTCCTTGCGGCGCTTTTTTAGATTTATTTAAGAAAGATAGGATTTAATATGAAAAGAATTAGCGACAGAAATAAAACCTTATTTATTACAGATGAACTAATTAAAACTTACCAAAACAAATTTGTTGTCTTAGATAAGCCCATAAACAATATTGATAAAATTGTAAATAAAACGATTTTAGGAGATAGTCTAAAAGTATTAAAAAATATTCCAAGTGAATCAGTTGATTTAATCATAACAGATCCTCCATATAATATAGAAAAAAAATTTAATGAGAAGTCATTTAAAAAAATGACAGATACGGACTATAGGCAGTGGCTAGATATATGGATAAAAGAACTAAGACGAATAATCGCACCGCATGGGTCAATTTATGTTTGTTGCGATTGGACAAGCTCTCCACTAATCTATGATGCCCTAAAAAAATATTTTGTCTTAAAAAACAGAATAACTTGGGAGAGAGAAAAAGGACGTTCAAGCCAAAATAATTGGAAGAACAATATAGAAGATATTTATTTTGCAACAGTTACTGATGAATATACGTTTAATCTCAAAGATGTTATGGTCAAAAAATCTGTTCTTGCCCCATATAAAGATGCTGAAGGAAATGCAAAAGATTGGTTTGTGGAAGATGGAGAAAAGTTTAGACTAACAGCCCCTTCTAATGTTTGGACAGACATAACAATTCCATATTGGTCAATGGCAGAAAACACCGAACACCCAACGCAAAAACCCGAAAAACTTATAGCAAAACTCATTTTGGCGTCCTCTAACTCCAATGACATAATCTTTGATCCTTTTTTGGGCTCTGGAACAACCTCTGTTGTAGCCAAAAAACTTAATAGAAAATATATTGGCATAGAAATAGACAAAGGCTTTGCCTCGCTAGCAGAAAAAAGACTAGAATCTGCATCTACAAAAATTCAAGGATATAATGGACAATACTTTTTAAGCAAAGGCACCAAGTAAATAATAGCTTAATAACATACCTTAAAACCATAGCTTCCTTTCCAAAATATATCTGCTATAATAAAATTTTTTGTAAACTCAGAAGGTTTATGTTATAGCTTCCTTTGCAAAAAATATATGCTATAATATCAAATGCAGG
>CAYJKS010000165.1:0-2450 GCA_964370705.1 uncultured Azospirillaceae bacterium | reverse complement strand
ACAAGAATTAGATATTTGCAGATAATTAGTCGCAAATTTGAATAAAATATATTTTAGATGGAAATAAATGTAGGATTTGTAGCTATAAGTAACTTTTGGATACCAAATTCTAAATAATATAATTATAAAATAATGCTTGGCTTTTGAAATAATATTAGTTATATATTATGACAATGTTTTAATAAAAAGTTATTGTAGAATGTTTAAGAAAATAAACACTAAGATAAATTCATCTAATTTGGTTACAAATTATAAAAATATATTCCCTTATGTTAGACCATATTGGGGAAGAGCCTTAATCGCAATTTTGATTACAATTCCTATTGGCTCAATGGACGCTGTAATCGCATGGGCCCTAAAACCTTATATGGATAATATGACTGTTGCAAAAACTGCGGCAGAAACCTCATATATTCCAATATTGATTATTGTTTTTAGCATATTTCAGAGCTTGCTAAACTATATGGCAACATATCTAAATACTTGGGTAGGTCGCAAAATTTCTAATGATGTAAAATTAGAGCTATTTGATCGCTTAATGGTTAGTGAGGCTAGTTATTTTGACAACATGAGCTCAGGCGAAATTTTGTATAGATTTAATAATGACGTAGATATGGCTTGTAATGGTTTGCTTGCAAATCTCAAATTGTTTACTACCCGTGTTTTTTCTTCTATTGCGTTGGTTTTTGTTTTGTTTTTGAACTCTTGGCAGTTGGCAATAATTGCAGTTGTGGTTCTTTTTGGAGCATTGTATCCTTTGAGCACAGTTAGAAGACGCCTAAAACAAATTATGGATAAAACAATTTTTTCTGGTGCTGCGGTTATGAGCCATTATAATGAGACTTTTAGCGGTAACAGAATTATTGCTTCGTATAATTTATATGATTACCAAAGAGAAAGGTTCAAGAAAACTTTGCGTTCGGTTTTTTCTTTGGGGATTAAGATGATTCAAAGAACTGGTATGATGTCTCCTTTAATGCATTTTATTGTGTCATTGGGTATTGCAACAGTAATTTGGGCAGGTAGCTACTTGATTGTTAGCGGAGAAATTACTCCAGGTAGTTTTGTGTCATTTATTGCAGCATTAATTATGCTTTATAACCCAATAAAATCTATTGGTAATAATTATAATAATGTGCAGTTGGCATTTATGGCTATGGAGCGAGTTTTTTCTATTCTAAAAACTGAGCCTTTGATTAAAAATGCTTCTAATGCCAAAAAAATGACAAGTGTTACCAAAGCTATTGAGTATAAAGATGTATGTTTTGAATATGTTAAAAATACTCCTGTGTTAAAAAATATTAACCTTACAATCAATGTAGGACAAACAATTGCTTTTGTAGGTAACTCTGGTGGTGGAAAAACTACTTTGGTTAATCTGTTGCCACGTTTTTATGATGCCAAGTCTGGTAGTGTTTCTATTGATGGAACAAATATCAAAGATTTTGACCTTTGCTCACTTAGAGATAATATTGCTGTTGTTTTTCAAGACAATTTCTTGTTTGACGGAACAATTAGAGAAAATATTTTGTTGGGTAAAAATGATGCTAATCAAGCAGACATTGATAAGGCAATAAAAAATGCTTGTTTAGAAGAATTTATCTCAAAATTAGAAAAAGGCTTAGATACAGAAATTGGTGAGCGTGGTGTGTTGCTTTCTGGTGGTCAAAAACAACGTATTGCAATTGCTCGTGCTTTTATAAAAAATGCACCAATTGTTATTTTGGACGAGGCGACATCTGCTTTGGACAATAAGTCAGAGGCTTTCTACGGTCAGAAACGCAGATAAAATTGTGGTCGTAAATTATGGAGAAGTTGTTGAATCTGGTAGCCATGACGAATTACTAGCAAAAGAAAATAGCATATATTCTTCTTTTTACAAAACTCAATTAATGTAAAGTCTTAAGATTTATGAAGACAGAACTTTTAGCTCCAGCAGGTGATATTGAGGCAGGATACGCCGCAATTGCTTATGGAGCTAATGCTGTTTATTTGGGGCTAAAATCTTTTTCTGCAAGAGCAAATGCTGGTAATTTTAGCAAAGAAGAGCTTAACTGTTTTGTAGGTTATGCTCACGCAAAAAATGTTAGGGTTTTTGTTGCAATCAATACCTTGGTTAAAAATGATGAAATTTTTGAGCTTTGTCAAACTCTAGACGCCTGCGTTGCTTGTAATGTTGATGCAGTAATTTTGCAAGATATTGGAGTGCTCAGAATTATAAAAAATGCCTACCCAGAGCTAGAGGTTCATGCAAGCACACAGATGACGACGCATAATGTATATGGTGCAATGGCATTGCAAAAAATGGGTTTTGAGCGTGTGGTCTTAGCAAGAGAGCTTAACTTGCAAGAGATAAAAGATATTGCAAAAATTAAAGGCTTAGAGTTAGAAGTATTTGTGCATGGTGCAATGTGTTATTCTTATAGCGGTTTGTGTATGCTTTCTGCAAT
>CAYJKS010000164.1:0-2492 GCA_964370705.1 uncultured Azospirillaceae bacterium | reverse complement strand
AAAGAAACTCGCTTAGTGTCAAGCGAGTTTAATAGTTTTATGCTCAAATATAAGAATTAAGCATTTTTGCTTAGATACTCAATAGCATCATTAACAGTAAGAATTTTTTCTGCAGCTTCGTCAGGAATTTCGCAACCGAATTCTTCTTCAAAAGCCATAACCAATTCCACTGTATCTAAGCTATCTGCGCCTAGATCATCAATAAAGCTAGCTGTATCTGTTACTTTAGTTTCTTCTACGCCAAGGTGTTCTGCAACAATTTTCTTAACGCGATTAGCTGTATCAGTCATATGATAAACCTCAAAAAATATTAAAACAAATTTTATCAAGATATTTTTTATCTTGTGATAGAGTAATTAGCACAAGTTTATATCAATTGACAAGTATTATTTTTATCTCAAAGCAAAATAACATCAATCCAAGCCCTCAACTCGTTGCTCATCAACACTTTAGCAAAAAACATATCGGTGCATAAAAACTAACTTTTGCTATCTTTTTTTTGCTAAACTCTTTACTTTTTTAAAAAAACTACTATTTTTCAAATACAAACACATATAAAAAGGTAAAAAACATGAAGATAGGAATCATTGGAGCTGGTGGAGTTGGGAGCTCAACCGCTTTTGCTCTTATAATGCGTGGCGTTGCACGCAAAATTGTCTTAATTGATCAAGACTTCAACAAGGCCAAAGCACAAGCTCACGACATTGAGCACGCCGCACCTTTTGCCTATGCAAACAAAATCAAGGCAGGACAATACAAAGACTTAGATGGTGCAAATATTGTAATTGTTACTGCTGGCGCAAACCAAGAACAAAACGAGACCAGACTTGACTTGCTAGACACAAACGTCAAAATTTTTAAGAGCATAATTCCACAAATTGCCAAATATGCACCAAATGCTATTTTGATTGTTACATCCAATCCAGTAGACATAATGACTTCTGTTGCAATCAAGCTATCTGGCTTTTCTCCTGATAGGGTTTTTGGCAGCGGCACAGTCTTAGACACATCTAGGTTCAAGACTTTGCTTGGGTATCATCTAGGAATATCACCACAATCAATTCATGCCAATGTTTTTGGCGAACACGGAGATAGCGAAGTTTTGGCATGGTCTAATGCCGTTGCAGGCAACACCAAAATTGAGCTAGTTGCAAAAGAATTACAAAAACCACTAAATGATGAGCTAAAGGCTTCTATTACCAATGATGTAAAAAATGCTGCTTATAATATTATAGAAGGCAAAGGCTCCACAACATTTGGTATTGCTGGCGCTTTGTGCAAAATCTGTCAGGCGATTATTAATAACGAATACGCAGTCTTAAACGTATCTAGTCACTATGAGCAAATTGCAACCGCAAACAATATTTGCATTTCTTTACCCTGCATTATTGGCAAAAGAGGAATCCACAACAAGCTCCAACCTAGACTAGACGACAAAGAAGAGCAAAACCTCATAAAATCTGCCAAAATTATTGAAGATTTTACACAAAAAGCATTTGAGTCCTTATAATATTGCATCGATTCTAAAGACAAAAACAACACATAAATCGATTATCAACAAAAATGACAAGATTATATATTGAATATGATATATTTTTAAGATATAATATTAGTATATAATATATGACAAATATAAAGGAAAAACTATGTATAAAATAATCACCATTTTGTTTATCTCTCTTTTTTGCCTAAGTTCTGTTAGCCATGCTAGTGTTACCTTTATAACAGAAACTAAAGGCAATTATATATCATCTAGTCCTAACAAAAAAACTCAAAGCATTTCAATAGCACAAACTTGCTACGAACAAGGATACATAAGAAAGTCTGTTTGTCCCAAAGGTAAAGTTGCAACTAACCGATGCCCTGAAGATAGCCGATATTTTGAAGATTGTTGCGACACATATTTTAATCAAACAGAAGACACTTGCTACAACCTAGGCTTAGAGCCAAGCAAACAATCTTGTGCTGGCTTACATTATTGCGAATAACTAATTTTTTGCAGATATAAAAAAAAAACACTCTCAAATTTGAGAGTGTTTTTTTTGATTATTTTTAACTAGAAACCTTCTGTATCTAAACGTTTACGAAGTTGTTTTCTAGATCTTCTGACTGCTTCTGCCTGACGGCGAGCTTTTTTCTCAGAATTTTTCTCGTGGTGGCGACGAAGTTTCATCTCACGAAAAACGCCCTCACGTTGCATTTTTTTCTTCAAAACTTTTAGAGATTGACTTACATCATTTCCAATAACAATAACTTGAACCACTTATAATCACCCCATTTCAACGTGTAAATAAATTAAAAACTGACACTTAAGTATCATACAAAAAAAACAATTGCAACATTTTTTTCAAACAAAAACAAACTAAGCAATTATATTTGGCATAATTTTTGCCTCAACTGACTTTATCTGCTTTTTAACAACTGTTCTCATATTATTGAGTTGCTTTGCTTTACCAAAATCTATCATATTATTTTTAGCAACCAAGTGTTTT
>CAYJKS010000163.1:0-2497 GCA_964370705.1 uncultured Azospirillaceae bacterium | reverse complement strand
AGTGCAAATATATAAGAAAGCTTTTCCATCTATTATTCTCCAGTCATTTTGTAAACAAAAGTATTTTACCTAATAGTAAATAATGATTCAATATAAATATTAAAATAGTTTAAACTATATTTTTTTGTTTGCAAATAAGAGATTAAAAGCATAATATTATATTTATGAATGAAAAAGAATTGTTGGAATGGTATATTGCAGCTGGTGTAGATGTTTTTTTTGAAAATCAGCAAAAACGCAAGAGATATATGTGATAGGGTGCAAAATTTACAAGAACTAAAAGCTGCGGTAGAGGCCTTTGATGGTTGCTCGCTAAAACTAACGTCTAACAAAACAATCTTTGGTAGCGGTAATCCTGATTCAAAAATAATGATTATAGGCGAGGCGCCCAATGGTGACGAAGACCGTATGGGTGAGCTATTTGTGGGCAAAAGTGGGCAATTGCTAGATAATATGCTTAGTTCAATTGAGCTTGATAGAAGTTGTTGTTACATATCAAACATATTGCCTTGGCGTCCTCCTGGCAACAGAGTTCCAACAGAAACAGAAGTGGCAGTTTGCTTGCCTTTTATAAAAAAACAAATTGAGTTAATTTCTCCTAATATAATCCTAATACTTGGCGGTAGTGCTGCAAATAATTTGCTCGACAATGACTTGCCAATATCAAAACTAAGAGGTAAATGGATGGAATACAAACCCATAAAAGGTGACAAAATTGACGTGCTTGCAAGTTTTCATCCAGATTATTTGCTAAAAAATCCTGCCCAAAAGGCAAAAATTTGGGCAGATTTGTTAAAATTGAGCAAAAAATGTTAAAAATTATTGAATTAAATAAAATTTTGTTGGTAAATTAAAAAAAATGAATTATTATCTACTTAATATTAATATTAACTTTTAAGGAAATTAAAATGAGTATTTTGAAAAAAGCTTTTAGTTTAGCCTTTGCACTTTTGTTTATGTCTAGTGTTTCTGCTAATGCACAAATGCAACAAGACGATGATAATGGTGAGTTGCTATTTAAGATTCACGATATTGCCGAGGTAAAAGATGCCGAAGGTGAAGTAATTGCTTGTGAGTTTAACACTACATTTTATAACCGTTCAGCTTATCTTATAAAAGATGTTGTAGTAGACTTTACTTGGTCCGATTCTGCTATTCAAAATGTTGTTGAGCAAGAAAAAAGAGAAGACATGAAGGCAAATCGCCGTTCATATAGAAGAGCTGCTAGTCCTACCGAAGGATACACAGATGCACAAACATCTGCCCAAGTTGCAATATCTTCTTTGCAACCACAAAAGCAAACAACAATCAAAAATGTTGCAAATACCAAAAGATGTTTCTTAATACTAGAAAATGTTGATTTTGACGTAAAAGATTGCACTTTAACTCCTATTGGTCAACAAGCACAAAGACCAACAAACAAACGTTCTTCTAGTGTTGCTTCAAGAGAGTGCGTAAAGTTATTTAAATTTGTTCCTCCAACAGATTCTCAATACTATGTAGAATTTAAGGAAATTTCTTTTGATGAAGAAAAAGCTCAAGAAGTTGACGCTAAGAAAAAGTTCGAAGAAGAAATGCAAAAAATATATAAAGATGCAGTTTCTGACCTAAACTCTGCTACAACTACTTTAGAAGAGATTAAAAAAGCAAAAGTAACAACTAATACTACTGTTGTTGTTCCAAAAGTAATGCCTGCAGATCCAACATCGGCTCCTGCTGCTGCAAAAACTGCTCCTGCTCCTGCTGCTGCAAAGCCAGCTTCAGCTCCTGCTGCTGCAAAGCCAGCTCCAGCTCCTGCTGCTGCAAAACCAGCTCCAGCACCTGAGGCTGCAAAGCCAGCTCCAGCTCCTGAGGCTGCAAAGCCAGCTCCAGCTCCAGTTATTAAAAAGTAATATTTATAATAACATAAATTTAGGATATGCTCATGAAAATTGCAAAAGCTCATATATTTGTTTTTATCTTAACTATTAGCTTGCTTTTTGGTAATTTTACTCATGCACAATACTTTGGGGGTAATAATTCCAATAACGCAAAGATTAGTGAGCATAACTCCTCAAATACAAAATCGTCAAACAATCAAGTAGAAGACAGTTCTTTGGTTGCTAACCAGAAAAGAAACGTTACGGTTTCTGGTAATCAAAATAATCCAAGCAATACTCCTAGCAAGCAAGAGCCTTCTCTAAATGTTGCAGAATTTCCAAATATTATAATAGCATCAGATGACAAAAATATGGATGACAGAATAATAATGTTGTTTATGAAGGATTTTGATGTATATAGAAGCCCATCTGGCGAAACTAGATGTGATGTTAAGTTTGCTGTGGTTACAACTTTGCCAACAAGAATGACCAATTTAAGCTATCGACTAAAATGGCCTAATCTACAAACTACAGTTAGTTTTAATAGTGTAGAGCCTTTTATAGAGAACTATTTTAACTATACATTGTTGGGCAATGGCTGTTATGACATGGACACTCAACCAAATATAGTAGTTAAT
>CAYJKS010000162.1:468-2502 GCA_964370705.1 uncultured Azospirillaceae bacterium | reverse complement strand
TGTGCAACCATAAAATTTTTACTTTAGAATCTAGACTCGTTGAAGTTGTGAAAATTTTTAAGAAGGTTAATTTTTTCTTAACAAGTTTATTAACAGATTATTAACATCTTAATAATTCTGTGCATAAAAAATAATCCCCATAAAAACAGCTTATCTACTATCTACTACAAAACTTTTAAAATATTATTTTGCAAGGGTTAGGTGTGAATAACTTTAACCAAACAAACATTTGACAAGTTTTATAATCTATCATATAAACAATATAGTTATTTTATATAACTTCTTAAAAATTTTCACAATATATAGCAGGCAATTATGCATTTAAATGAACTCAAACAAAAATCTCCAAAAGATTTATTAACTCAAGCAGAAGAACTTGGTATTGAAGATGCCTCTTCTATGCGTAAACAAGATATTATGTTTGCAATACTAAAAAAACTAGCATCAGATGATAAAGTAATTTATGGCAGTGGCACAATTGAAGTGTTACAAGATGGATTTGGTTTTTTGCGTTCTGCAGAGTCTAATTATTTGGCTGGACCAGATGATATTTATGTTTCTCCCAATCAAGTAAAAAAATACGGATTAAGAACAGGAGATACTATTGACGGAGAAATTAGAGCTCCCAAAGATAATGAAAGATATTTTGCTTTAGTAAACATTACAGCTATTAATTTTGAGGCTCCAGAAAAGTCAAAACTAAGAATAAATTTTGACAACTTAACTCCTCTTTATCCAACAGAAAAACTAAATTTTGATGTTATTTGTGGCAAAAATGACTACACAACAAGAATTATAGATCTTATCTCTCCACAAGGAAAAGGACAAAGAGCGCTTGTAGTTGCTCCTCCTAGAACAGGTAAAACAGTTATGTTGCAAAATATTGCTCACGCTATTGCAACAAACCATCCAGAAGTTCATTTAATGGTTTTGCTTATTGATGAAAGACCTGAAGAAGTTACAGATATGACCCGTTCCGTAAAAGGAGAAGTTATATCTTCTACTTTTGATGAACCTGCATCACGCCATGTTCAAGTTGCAGAAATTGTTGTAGAAAAAGCAAAAAGATTAGTAGAGAGCAAAAAAGATGTTGTTATTTTGCTAGATTCAATTACTCGTTTAGGTAGGGCTTATAATACAGTTATTCCTTCATCAGGAAAAGTGTTAACCGGTGGTGTTGATGCAAATGCTTTACAACGTCCCAAAAGACTTTTAGGTGCAGCCAGAAACATTGAAGAAGGCGGTTCTTTGACTATTATTGCAACTGCTTTAATAGACACAGGCTCAAGAATGGATGAGGTTATTTTTGAAGAGTTTAAAGGAACAGGTAACTCAGAGATTATTCTAGATAGAAAATTAACAGATAAAAGATTATTCCCAACAATTGATATTACTCGTTCAGGTACCAGAAAAGAAGAGCTTTTGGTAGATAAAGGTATTTTGACCAAAATGTGGGTATTGCGTAGAATATTAATGCAAATGGGTATGACAGACGGCATGGAATTTTTGCTAGATAAACTAAAGCACACCAAAGATAATGATGATTTCTTTACAAATATGAATTCATAAAAATATAAAAAAGCCTCTTATTTGAGGCTTTTTTTATTTTTATTATTTTATAGATAACAAATATTTTTTAATATCATTCATACTATAAAACACCTCCACACCCATTTTTTTTATTTCTTTTTCTTCGTTATAATGTTTTGAGCCACAATAGGCAATAACATCTATTTTTGCTTTTTGAGCAGCCGTTACTCCTGCAACAGAATCTTCAACTATAATAGATTGCTCTTTAGAAAATCCCATTGTTTCTTGAGCTAACAAAAATACATCAGGTTCAGGCTTGCCATATTCTACCATATCTGAGCAAAAAACATTTTCTGCAGAAAAATATTTTCTTATTCCACAAGCTTCAATCTTTTTATCTGTTTTGTCAGATACCCCACCTGTTGCAATACATTGTACAAACTCATTTAGCTTAAAAATATCTTCAATACCTTCACTAAGAACCAATCCTTTAGATATTTCTTG
>CAYJKS010000162.1:0-458 GCA_964370705.1 uncultured Azospirillaceae bacterium | reverse complement strand
AATCCATTGCTTTTTGCCAAAAATCAGAATCTGTAATAATGCCAATAGATTTTAAGACTTCTTCTTTTGTTTTGTCACTCATGCCACCCAAATATTTGTGAGTTGTATCATAATCCCAATTAACTCCATATATTTGATTTAGTAATTCCATTCTAGTTTGTATCCATAATTTTTCTGTATCTGCAATTACACCGTCAAAATCCCAAATTATCAATTTTTTTCCCATTTTTATTATCCTTATATAAAGCTCACTGAGTGTGTGTTTTTGTATTTTATAACCCAATTATTAAGATAAAATAAATATACGCCACAGAGTCTTTATATCGCCAAATATTAAATACTTGCAAGATTGCCTTTGCTAAAGTATAAATTTTATAAATAGAAAGGAATCAAAAATGGATAACAAAACAATATATGCCCTCTCGAGTGTTTATGGAAAATCTGGAGTTGCAGTTTTT
>CAYJKS010000161.1:0-2527 GCA_964370705.1 uncultured Azospirillaceae bacterium | reverse complement strand
AAAATATGCCGAGGACAATCCGCAAAAAGTTAGTCTTTTGGTTCCTGTTTCTGCAATGCTAGGCGGGCGTTACTATATTCGCTCAAGGCTTTTGTATGATGCAAAAAACTACAAAGAGTGGAAAAAAGAAGGGCGTTTCTTTAGGCAAAAAAGAGGAGATAGCTCAAAAAGTGGCTATGTGTCTTTTGATTTGGTTAGAGATATGATAAAGTATAATCTAGTCAAAGATGCATATAAGATTGCATGTCCAAGCTTAGTAATTACAGGCGACAAAGATACTTCTTCAACAATATATAATAACAAAAAGCTAATAGAAGTCTTGAAAAATAATAAATATTTGGTAATATTGCCTGATTGTGAGCATCTTTTTGAAACAGACGAGAACAAGCAAGATTTGTATAAAGTAATCAACGATTGGCTAAAAAAACATGTATGATATAACCAAAGTAAGACAAGATTTTCCGATTTTTGCAACCAAAATAAACGGCAAACCTAATGTTTTTTTAGACACCGCCGCTTCTGCCCAAAAGCCCAAACAAGTAATAGATAAAATATCTAGTGTTTATGGCAACTACTATGCTAATGTGCACCGTGGCTCTTATTATTTGTCAGAAAAAATTACCCAAGAATATGAAGATTCTCGCAAAATTGTTCAAGAGTTTATAGGTGCCAAAACTAGTGATGAGATTGTTTGGACACGCTCTGCAACAGAGGCAATAAATTTGGTTGCAAGCACTTGGGGTATAAAAAACATAAAAGCAGGTGACGAGATTTTGCTCTCAGAGGCAGAACATCATGCAAACTTGGTTCCATGGCAAGTTCTAAGGGACAAAACAGGTTGTGTTTTGAGATTTTTTGAGCTAGACGCTAATGGTAGTTTTGATGAGCAAAAATATTTGTCTTGCCTTAATTCAAATACAAAGCTTGTTGCTGTTACAGCAATGTCAAATGTTTTGGGCTCTATTTTACCAATCAAAAAAATCATAAATCATGCCCATAGTGTTGGGGCGATTTGCCTTGTAGATGCTTGTCAATTTGTTGCCCATGCCAAAATAGATGTGCAGGATATAGATTGCGACTTTTTAGTTTTTTCTGGACATAAGCTTTATGGACCAACAGGTATTGGTGTTTTGTATGGCAAATATAATATCTTAGAATCCATGCCCCCTTATCAAACAGGCGGCGACATGGTTGACAAGGTTGGGTATCAAAAAACCAGCTACGCGTTGCCACCCGCCAGATTTGAGGCAGGGACACCTGCTATTGTGCAAGCAATTGCGTTAGGGGAGGCAATAAACTATTTGCAAAATTTGGGTATGGATAGTATATTTGCATACAAACAAGAGCTAAAAGAATATACTCAAAATAAACTAAGCGATATAAAAGAGCTAAAAATAATTGGTAATTGTGCAAACAAAGGCGGAATATTTAGTTTTGCTTTAGGAGGTATCCACCCTCAAGATTTGACATTTATTATTCAAAAAGAAGGTGTTGCTATTAGAACGGGTCATTTTTGTGCCGAACCATTGGTTAATAAGTTGGGCTATGCTTCTTTGGCAAGGGCTTCTATTGGTCTTTATAGCACAAAAGAAGATATAGATATTTTTGTAGCAACTTTGCAAAAGGCGCAAACATTTTTTAGGGGTTGATATGAGTGAAGAAGAAGATTTGTATGATATAGAAGCTGAGTTGCTTAAGGCAATGGCAGCGCAAAGTCCAGTGCAAGAATATAGGGCCTATGCAGGAGAAGAGCTCAAGTCTGGAGAATCTCTTGCTAGTAAAGAAGATATTATAACGGCGATTCGTTTGGTTAGCGACCCAGAGATTATGATAAATGTATATGACTTGGGATTAATTTATGATATTAGACAAGAACAAAATGGAGATGTAGAAATAGACATGAGTTTAACTTCTCCAACTTGTCCAGTTGCAGGTATTTTGCCGCAAGAAGTTGCTGATGAAGTTGCAAAAATATCTGGTGTAGGAGTTGTTTGTGTGTTACTTGTATGGGAGCCAGCTTGGAGTCCTGAACTTTTAACTCAAGAGGCAAAAGATATTTTAGAGATTTATTAAAAATAGAAAGAGGAAAAAATGTTAAATAGTTTTGTGTTGCCATTACTTGGAATTATGGTGGGTTTTTATTTGTTAATGGGTGGAGCAAATTATTTAGTAAGAGGCTCAGTTGCGATAGCAAACAAGTTGTGCATCTCTCCACTAATCGTAGGCTTGACAATTGTTGCCTTTGGAACCTCCGTTCCAGAATTTGTTGTTAGCATTGGTTCTGCTTTTAAGGGAGCAGGAGGAATTTCTGTAGGTAATGTTGTTGGCTCAAATATTGCTAATGTCCTTTTGATTTTGGGTATTTCTGCAATCATCAATCCTCTAACCTTAAAGCTAGATTCGTTTATTAAAGATTATCTATTTTTGATGCTTGTAACAGTTGTTTTTGTTGCGTTTGCACTTACGGGAGCTTTTGTAACTTGGATGGGCTTGTTAATGCTTTGTATGCTTCTTGGCTTTATTTTGT
>CAYJKS010000160.1:770-2546 GCA_964370705.1 uncultured Azospirillaceae bacterium | reverse complement strand
AACCTTAAAAAACGATGCTATTCAAAAGGCAATCACTATTGGTTATAACGATTTTGACCCAGACAACCTGCCGGCTTCTTTGATGGTGAGCAACAACAAAATCATCAAGTACAACCTTAATCAAAGAGAGCATAATGTTGTAAAAGAGTTAGAGTCTGTTGGTAGTGGATCGTCTTTTTGTTATGAGAGCAAAAAAGAGAACTCAATCAAACACAAGATTGTAAACTATGTCCAGTCTCAGGCGATTAAGGCAAATGTACATGGATTGCCGGACTATTTGTTAGTTACCTCAGGGCATCAACAAACTGGTCCTCGTGCAGCAATGGCCATTTATAAATATATCCAAACAAACGGCAAACTGCCAGAGGGTATAATTATATCGGGTGAGAATGACGCACAAGGTATTACTCAGTTTAGTGATGAGTTTGTTATTCGCAAAAAAAATGAGTTTACGATGTATTACAACGAGTTAGCACTACTTGGAATTCCCAAGGAATATCTTGACAAATGTCGAGTTATAAGTGCTGAAGGCGGTGAGAATGCTAGCGAAAATGCTCATCTGGTGATTGACACTCTAAACAAGCTAGGAGTTACCGAGGCTAATCTTTATATGATTAGTTATCCGCTCTACCAGCTTAGACTGGCCACAGACACAGCATTTATCTTTGAAAAAAGAGAAGATGCTCTAGATGTTAAACTCTGGATTGCAAGCATTGCCGCCCCCAGAAGAAGTGCTTTTGGATCATTTGATTACGACGAAGGATTTTCTTATAATGAGATTGAGCAAGAATTCTTTGGACTGTCGCTAGGCAACTGCATTGCCCACCTTTATCGTGAGCATGATGTTGCAAGGTTTAAGATTCCATATCTTGAACCTCTAAGTGATGAGGTCAAGAACCTAATACCTCTTGGGCTGGAATATTCTTATCCAAATGTTGCAGAAGAGCTTTGTGGCACAAACCCTACTGTTGCTCTTGCCCTTTTGATGATGAGGAGCTTGATGATTAAGGATCACTACCCTGCAATAAGAGGAAGTGTTCAAGACAAGCAACAGCAAGACTACGTTAGGCACATTAAGTCTGCTCTTATTGAGCAAGGATTAACAACTGAAGAACTTGTTGAAAAATCTCACAATATGAGTGAGGAGGAGTTCTTAAAAGCTGTGCTAAATAAATAAGCTAAGCAAGGTCTTTCTTTATATAAAAACCCGTCCAGTTTGGATGGGTTTTTATATTTTAAAGACTTTATTTTGTGCAAGCCTTAATAAATGACTTAAATATAGCGTTCATATTACTATCTTTGTCTGCAATAATCTCTGGATGAAACGCAACTCCAAGATAAAAATCCTTATCAGATGCCTCAATAACAGCAATATCATCATCTTGTGTAACAGCAGAAGCAACAAAACCTTGAGCAGACTTTATAGTGTTTTTTCTAATACTATTAACCATAATTTTTTCTTGCTTAACAATTTTATAAAACAAACTAGATTTATCTATAAAAATATTGTGATTATATTCTTTTTGAGGAGCGTAGTATTGCTTGTCTGCAGGCTTTAGCTCATTTTGTTGCGCCATTGCCATAATATTAAAACCAGAGCAAATTCCAAGCAAAGGAATATTGTTGTCATAGGCATAAGAAGCAACAAATTTTTCATAAGCATAAGCACTAATTCCGCCTTCTAGAACTATGCCATCACATTTAGAGATAATATTTATAAGATTGTCTTTTTCTTCTTTGCTCATTGCAAAGTCATTTATTGTTGCATAAGTAGAG
>CAYJKS010000160.1:0-760 GCA_964370705.1 uncultured Azospirillaceae bacterium | reverse complement strand
AAGTGTCAAAAATCTTCCAATCATAAAAATTTTTATCAATTAGTTTGCTAACAATGCCTATTACTGGTTTGTTCATTACGCTTCTCCTTTTGATAATCCTGCAAATATAAGCTCTTTTGTATATTTTTTTTGAGGATTATTTAGTATTTGTTGTTGGGTGTTTATTTCAACAATTTTGCCGTCCTTCATTACCATAATCTCGTCAGATAGTGCCTGAATTGCTAGCATATCGTGAGATATAAATATGTAACTGATTTTTCTATTTTGTTGAATTTTTTGCAACAATGATATTATTTGTGCTTGAATTGTTACATCTAAAGCCGATGTTGGCTCGTCTAAAATAAGGAGTTTTGGCTCCAAAATCAAGGCTCTAGCAATAGCTATTCTTTGTCTTTGCCCACCTGAAAACTCATGGGGATATTTTTTTAGAATATCTAGTGGTAAGCATACCTCATCCAAAATAGCCTTTATTTTTGCTATTTTATCATCTTTGCTCATTTTGGGATAATGAACCAATAGCCCTTCTGCAATAATTTCTTGAATATTCATTCTTGGGTTTAGCGAGTTATATGGATCTTGAAAAACAATTTGAATTTCTTTGCTAAGTTTTTGGCGGTTTTTTTTGCTCATTGATTGTAGGTTTGTATTATTATAACAAACATTGCCTTGATATTTGTTTAGCCCAACAATTGCCATACCTAGTGTTGTTTTGCCAGAGCCAGATTCTCCAACAATTCCTAAGGTATGAGATTTTTTTACT
>CAYJKS010000159.1:2466-2549 GCA_964370705.1 uncultured Azospirillaceae bacterium | reverse complement strand
AAAAATTGTGGTTGCAAAAAAGCAGAAAATCAAAACTGCCAATGCAAAGATTGCGGTTGCAAAAAAGCAGAAAACCAAAACTG
>CAYJKS010000159.1:0-2366 GCA_964370705.1 uncultured Azospirillaceae bacterium | reverse complement strand
CCAATGCAAAAATTGTGGTTGCAAAAAAGCAGAAAATCAAAACTGCCAATGCAAAAATTGTGGTTGCAAAAAAGCAGAAAATCAAAACTGCCAATGCAAAGATTGCGTTTGCAAAAAAGCAGAAAAGCCTGCTAAAAGCTAATACCAACAAGCCTATAGTGCTCAAAAAATTAATCTTATAACAAATAGATTTGGAATAAAGTAAATGATTAAATTATCTTTAATAAGCATTATTGCTTTATTAGGTACATATCCTCTTGCCAAAATTAGAAAAAACATAATTACAGAAAACGAGTTATATGGTATTTTTTTGGGCAACTATATATATTATGCTCATTACTTTTTAATAATTTGTGTAATCCTTTTTATCATCAATACTTTTATAATAAAGCTTTCGACTAAAATTATTGCTATTATTATTGCTGTCTCACTTTTATTTGCTGGTGCAGTTGGATATTTTAATTATAGAAATACACAAGTCACTTACACAAAAATAAATTTAGAAAAAAAGGCAAATATATCTAGCATAAAAATAGCCTTTGTTGCAGATTTTCACCTAACCACAACATCTAACAAAAACTTGTTTATTGATATGGTTAATAAAATTAATGAGCAAAAACCAGATATTATCTTCATTGGCGGCGATATTTTGCAAAACAGCCATACAAAGCTAAAAGATGATTATGCAAGCATTTTCACAAAGCTAAAAGCTCCTTATGGTGTTTATGCAATTTTGGGCAATCACGAATATTACGGCAATGATGTTGAAGAAAACATAAAATATCTTAATTCTCTTGGAATGATAGTTCTTAGGGATAAAGTAGTCAACATTCATGGAATAAGCTTTATTGGTAGAGATGATATAAGAAGAGATTATACAAAAGGACAAAGAAAAACACTAAAAGAATTATATGACAACAATAAGCTCTCTCCTAAACAGCCCATTATTGTTTTAGATCACAATCCTAAAGACTTTTCAGAAAGCATTGCCACAAAAGCAGATGTTCAGCTTTCTGCACATACACACGCAGGGCAATTTTTTCCATATAATCTAATATTAAAGCTAAACTTGCCAAATGCTTATGGATACAAAAAAATAGACAATTTACACACTATTGTTACTTCTGGTGTCGGTGTGGGCTTTTGGAAAATAGTAGGACCTTGGCAAATGCCTTACAGGTTTGGAACAAGAAGTGAGATTAATATAATAGAAGTTGATTTTATTTAATAAATTATTTTATCAAATGGCACACTTCACCGAATAGCCAACAAATTTAACTATTTACATTTTTATTTTTAGATTTAATATTGCAAATAATATATATAAAAACACAAAGGATTTTATTTTGAAAGCTTTTAATACAATAATTATGAATACAAATGATGTTAGCTTTAAGACAGAAGATAACAAAAGGTTTCGCCTAAGAGCTTGCGGAATAGTTATTGAAAACAACTGTGTTTTGTTTGCAACAAACTCTGTCGAAAATTACTATTATGCTGTTGGGGGCGGTGTAGAAATTGGTGAGACTGTTGAAGATGCCGTATTGCGAGAAATGTTTGAAGAAACAGGCATTAATTATGAGATTGATAGATTGGCTTTTGTGCATGAAACCTTTTTTAAAAGAGAAACAGGTGTACTAAAAGACTTATCTTGTCATGAAATCACCTTCTTTTTCTTAATGAAATCTCGTGGCACACAAGAGCTCAATTCTAATAGCTATTTTGGCGACATTAAAGAAGAAATGGTATGGCTCCCTATTGATGAACTGTCTAGCTATGACATACACCCAAGATTTTTTTGTGAAAAATTAAAAAACTTAAATCCTTACGTAGAACACATTATATCAAAATAAAACTATTTTTTAGTTTGCAAACTTTATAAGTTTTGTTGCGTTAGTTACTTAAACTGATGCAAATTATAATTTTAGTACAACACCTGCAACTCCACCTAAGATAATAATTATTATTGGGTGTCTTTTATAAAAATAAACAAAAGCAAAACTTGCTAAAAACAAACAAAAACCTTTTATGTCGGCAATGATAATTTTTGCAATTAAAAAACCACCATAAGCAATCAAAGATAAAACTGCTGGTCGCAAACCAGATAGTATGTTTTGCAAAGTTTTGTTCTCGTAGTTTTTTAGTAACCATTTTCCAACAAATATCATAATTATTATAGATGGTGTAACTAATCCTAAGGTTGCTATTGCTCCTCCAAGTAAATCCGCTGTTTTATAACCAGTAAATGTTGCCATATTTATGCCAATTGGTCAAGGTGTTGCTTCTGAGATTGCTATAATATCTGCCAATTGCTGCAAAGAAAACAAAGAATGTTTTTTGCTTAATGAAATCAATAACGGAATGGT
>CAYJKS010000158.1:0-2577 GCA_964370705.1 uncultured Azospirillaceae bacterium | reverse complement strand
TAAACCCTTTGTCTGAGAGTGTTGGCAAAGTGGTTGGGGCGTTTAATTTTGGTTCTGGAGATATTTTAGAAATTAAGATTAATAATGCAAAAGCCTCCGAGATGATACCTTTTAATTATTCTTACGTTCCTGAGGTAAATATTAAAGATGGTTATATTATTGTAAGTAGTGTTTCTATGGAATTTGATAAGGACGATAGTGGAGAAGATATTGTTAAAAACTAAGGTTTATACAATTTTTCCTGAAATGTTCCCAGGCTTTTTGGGTTATTCTGTAACAAAAAAAGCTCTTGATGAGGGACGTTGGTCTTGTCAAGCCATAAATATTAGGGACTATGCCTTAGACAAGCATGGCTCAGTAGATGATACTCCTTGTGGAGGTGGTGCAGGAATGGTAATGCGTGCAGATATTTTGGGTCTAGCACTAGAGGCGAATTACACTGGCGGGCGAATAATTGCGATGAGCCCAAAAGGAAAACCACTTACGCAAGAATTGGTAAAAGAATTGAGCTTAGAGCCAGAAATTAGTGTAATTTGTGGCAGATTTGAGGGTATTGATGAAAGAGTTATTGAGGCTTATAACATTGAAGAAGTAAGCATTGGTGACTATGTCTTAACAGGCGGTGAGCAGGCTGCTCAGATTATGTTTGATGCAATCGTTAGGCTTTTGCCAAATGTTTTGGGTAATGCCCAGTCAATGGTAAATGAGAGTTTTGAGAACTTTTTGTTAGAGTATCCGCAATATACTCGCCCAATTGATTGGAATGGTCGAATCGTTCCCGATATTTTGCTTGGAGGTCATCATCAAAAGATTTCTACTTGGCGAAAGCAAAAAGCAATAGAAACAACAAAAGCAAGAAGACCAGATTTATTTAAGAAATATCTTGACTCTATAACGGGTTAGAGATAAAAAGTAACAAATTGTTTTATGTAAAGGTAATATTAAAATGAATATTATAAAAGAAATAGAAAATGAGCAAATGGCTAAGCTTACAGAAGGAAAAAATATTCCTGCGTTTAAGGCTGGTGATACTCTAAAAGTGCATACTAAAGTTAAAGAAGGTGATAGAGAACGTATTCAGGTTTATGAAGGAATGTGTATTGCTCGTAAAAATGACGGTCTAAACTCTTCTTTTACAGTTAGAAAAATCTCTTTTAATGAAGGTGTTGAACGTGTGTTCCCACTTTATTCTCCTAATGTGGCAAAAATTGAGGTTTCTCGTGTTGGTAGAGTTCGTCGTGCGAAGTTATACTTCTTACGTGCTTTGCGTGGTCGTTCAGCTCGTATTGCAGACGATTTAAGAGCTGCAAAAAAAGCTAAAGAAGCTAAAGAAGCTAAATAGATTGCTTTAAGAAATAAAAAAACGTCTTTTGAGTGTTGCTCAAAGGACGTTTTTTTTGGTTTTTTTTATAAATCAATCTTTGGATTTGTGGCTAAAAAATCCACTAATGAACCCTAAGAAGGCTCCAATTTGCCACATTGTAAAACCTTCTATGCCAATGCTGGCAAAAATTTGAAGGATTACTTTTCCGAATACTAAGCCGATAACGGCTGCAGAAATTGCTCCGATGAGTGTTCCAAAAATGGTGTTTAGAAAAAGGAGCGAGGCAGTGCCAATAGTGGCTAATGCCGTAGATATAAATTTTTGCATAATATATAAATTAGAATTTGTATAGGTATGTTATGACAAAAAATAATTTTTGTCAAGATTTTATTCTTTTATAAACTAGAGGTGTTTGGCTTATTCTGCGCCAAGTCTGCCACTATAGCCAATATGGATGTCATTGTTTGTAATGTTGCAGGCTGCAGGAATATCAAAAGGGCTAAAAGGTGCTTTGAACTCAGTGCCATTAACAGAAATCCATGTTGCAGTTTGAGAAGAAGATGATTCGTTTAGGAGCCACTCTTTGCAAATTGTGTCTGGCATGTCATAAATCTCTATTATATAGTATGACTTATTCTCAGTTCCAGGAGTTATTTTTATTTCTCCACCAAATTCATGGATTGCAGAGGTTGCGGTGGCACGATTATTAGTGTTAAGCATACTTTGCTCATATATACCTGTTTTGATTGCTAGCTCATTTGTTAGCCCTGCAAAATTATTTGCATTTGCAAAGAAGTGCCCAATGTTTACGTGTATGTAGCCAATTTCTTCAGAGAATTTTGATATTTTGTATGCTCGCATAGCTTTGCTATATCCAGCGATTCCGCCAACAGATAACACGCCAATAATTGCCAGCACGCCTATCATTTCTAATATAGAGCGTCCAGATTCGTTTTTATAGTGATGCTTTTTTGACATATATACTTACTTCTCTTAAACAAATTATTGTGTTTTTATAATATGTTAGGTTGTTAGAAATGTCAATAATTTAAGTAAGTTATGGCAAAAGATTGTTCTAAATCTCTGTATTGTTTCCTGTATATGCGCCCTCATAGCCAATATGTATTTCGTTTATTTCTTGATCGCACATTTTTAGTATATCTTCTATTTCATAAGGTGGCTTTATGTTTCTGGCTCTAGAGGCCACCCAGATACTGTTTTGAGGGCGACTACCTTCTGCGATTAGCCACTCA
>CAYJKS010000157.1:0-2731 GCA_964370705.1 uncultured Azospirillaceae bacterium | reverse complement strand
AAGTCTATTACTAGACTTGCGGTGAGCTCTTACCTCGCCTTTTCAACCTTACTAAGTCTAGCTTAGCGGTATATTTCTGTGGCACTTTCCCTTAGATTACTCTAGCCAGACGTTATCTGGTGTTTTGTTTCCATAAAGCTCGGACTTTCCTCATTATTGGATTTTACTTTCCATAATGCGACTATCCGACCACCTTTGCCAACAGATTAATATAATCATAAATAAAAGCAAGCAAAATTTATAACTAATTAACGATTCTATATTGTGCAAAAAAATAAATAAAAAAATATACACATTTTTTTATTTATTTGGAACTATTGCTCAACAAGACTTTGCTCCATATTTTGCTCATTTTGGACAGAACAGACATAGAACGGTTAACAAATTACTAAAATTTCCCATTGATTCCCAAGAAATCCCATGATATACCATATACATATACAACAATTCTTTTGACGGTGCAAAATATGAGAAAAGTGTTTCTCTTTATAGATACAATAATAAACAAAGTAGACTCTAAAGGTAGGGTCTCTTTGCCGTCAGATTATCGCACAATAGTTAAAGAATTATCAACAGACATCGTTTGCTACAGAAGCCTAAACTCCCCTTGTATTGAAGGATGCACAGAAGAGCTTTTAGAAAAGCTTGCAAATCAAATGGAAAATGCTCTCGACTTTTTTTCTGAGACACAAGATAATTTATCTAATCTCATATTTGGTGATGCCAAGCGTTTTTCTTTTGATAGCACCGGCAGAATAATGCTTTCGGACAAATTGCTAAAACATGCAGAAATTACGGATACAGCAGTTTTTGTTGGTAAAGGTCGCAAGTTTCAGATATGGAGCGAAAAGAACTGGCAAAAAGAAGAAGCTAGAATTAGACAAGAAGCCCTAAAAAATCGCCCTAGCCTAACAACAAAGGGAGATGAGTAATGACAAAACATATCCCTGTTATGCTAAATGAAGTTATAGACGCCATAAACCCTCAAAATGGCAAAGTTTATGTTGATGCCACTTTTGGTAATGGCGGATACACTCAAGCAATCTTAGACACTGCAGATTGCAAGGTAATTGCCATAGATCAAGACCCAAATGTTGTTGCTAGAGCCAAAGAAATAAAAGACAAATACCAAGATAGATTTGAGTTCAGAGCTGGCAAATTTGGCGATATTGCTAATCTTATTGATGAACCAATAGATGCTGTTGTGTTTGATATTGGAGTTTCTTCTATGCAATTAGATGAGGCTCAAAGAGGTTTTTCTTATTCTAAAGATGCTCCACTAGACATGAGAATGTCTTGCAAAGGACAAAGTGCTAGCGATATTGTGAATAATACTGCAGAAAAAGAACTTGCAGATATTTTATATAAATATGGTGAAGAAAAAAAATCTCGTCAAATTGCGAGCAAAATTTGTGAATATCGCCAAACAAAAAAAATAGAAACAACTAAAGAACTTGCAGAAATTATCTACAAAGTAATCTTTAAGAAACCCAATCAGATTGATCCAGCAACCAGAAGTTTTCAGGCTATTAGAATCGCCGTAAATAACGAACTAGGAGAGCTAGAGTCTGGATTAGCTAATGGACTAGAAATTCTAAAAGCTGGCGGAAAAATGGTAGTAGTTACTTTTCATTCCCTAGAAGACAGAATCGTAAAGAATTTCTTTAATCAAAATTTGGGCAAAACAACTGGTGTATCTAGATATATGCCCGCACAAAATGTGGAGATAAACAAAAAATTAGCCAAAGCTTCTAAGGCTATACTTCCCACACAGCAAGAAACCGACACCAACCCAAGAGCTCGCTCAGCAAAACTACGATTTGCTATAAAAATTGAGGAGAATAGCCATGAATAATACACAATCAGCAAAAACTTGCACCTGTCTTATTTTGTCAGCTCTAATGATTTTTGGAACTTTTGCTCTCAAAAACAAAGTACATGATTTAGAAAAAGAATTGATAAGAATCAATCAAAACATCAAAACAGACATTAGGGCAATTCATGTATTAAAAGCAGAATGGAGCCACTTGAATAACCCTCAAAGACTTAGAGAGCTCGCACAAAAACATATAGAACTAAAACCCATAAAAGCTGAGCAAATTATTGATTATGCCTCTTTGCCATTTGAGTATGAAACAAATGACAATAGAAGAATTTTGGCAAGACAAAATATTAGCAATACAGCAAGACGCAATAAAAACCTTAAAAAACTTGCAAAAGTGCAAAACTAGCCAGAGAAAGATATGTTTTTTAGAAAAAAAAATAACAAACTATATTTTCCTGGCGAAGAAATAAAAATTGATAGAAAAAAGTTGTTTTATGAAAATGACTTTGATAGCAATGCAAACAGTCTCCACAATAAATATACAATCCTTGCAATTTCGCTCTTTTTTATTGCTTATTTTATTATTGTTATTAGAACACTTTTCCTTAGCGTTAATGGCATAAAAATTGAGAACAACACCCCCAACTCTCTCCCACAAGCAAAAATAGCAAACCCAATATCAAGAGCAGATATTGTTGATAGAAATGGTAATATTATCGCAACATCTTTGCCAACATCAAACCTATATGCAAACCCTAAAAAGGTAAAAAACAAAAGACAAATTGCAGCCAAACTAAGCCAATATATTCCCGATATGCTATACGAAGACATATTGAGCCAACTAGAACAAAACCGCAGATTTGTATATATTAAAAGAAACTTATCTTTGTCTCAAAAATTTGAAAT
>CAYJKS010000156.1:0-2738 GCA_964370705.1 uncultured Azospirillaceae bacterium | reverse complement strand
TCTGCAACAGCAGAGGCAGAGGTTTTGGTAAAGAAAGCTGAAGAGCCAAAGCCAGAGGATAAGCTAGAGTCTAGCCGTGCAATTAGAACTTGGATTGAAGATAAAGTAGCAGGAAGTTCTGTTACTTCTTTCATAGAGATTGAGGAAACTTGGTCTGTATCTGGAAAGAAGACAAGAACTGAGAGTGTGAATTTATCTTCAAAAATCACTTCACCAGCTTATGATACTCACGTAGTATCTAGTTTTGAAATGAGCCAACGTTCAGCGGTTGTTGGTAGCAAGAAATTTGTTAGCACTTCTACAAATAATGGTTTCAAAGTTGATAACTATGAAACTACTTATACAGTAGGAACTAACGAGTTTGCGAAGGTCTTTACTATGCAACACCAAGAGGCAAAGCACGTGGCATTGAACTATACAATGGCACACGCTGAGTTTGCTAATGTTGCAGATAAGGGATTTAACTTAACAGCTATGGCAGACAATGATGATTATGAGAGAAAATCTTATACTCACAATATGTCAGCTTCTTTCAACGGAACTAACGTTTCTGCAACAGCAGAGGCAGCAATTTTGGTAGAAAAAGTTGTTGAGCCAACTCTTCCATGGTTAGGAAAACCTATAAAGGCTGTATACACACGTGTTCAGCAAAAAACAGGAACTAACTTTATCGACATGTTATATTTTGAGTATGAAAATGGTTGTGTTTTGATGCCAAATGGTAACAAGTCACAGGCACAATACTTTGCTTTTAATCAAAGTGTTGCAAGCTCAAAAGGCGTGTCTTATGTCCCTGCGAAAGTAACGGACGTAAACGGAAGACAGCACTCTTATTCTTCTGCAGTTTGGAATGGATCTAAATATGTTCCTGCAACAGTAATGGCGCAAGGAGACTATTGGATCTATTATGGTAGTGGCATCTCACATTCAGTTCATAAGAATAATGCAATTATTCTTGGAATTGGTGTAGACGTTAACCATACTCCAACAGCTCAGTCTTTTGTAATTGAGAATGTTTATGAGATTTCTATCTCATATAGCAAAAACAATGCAAAAACTAACGCTGACACTACAGTGTCAATCCTCTAATTTATGTTTAAAAAAATTTTTTTAACTTTAAAACCTCCTTCATTTGGAGGAGGGTATACTATAATTAATCTAGCTTGCAGGTAATACTGCAAGCTCTTAAATAAAAAAATATGAAGAAAAGATATATAATATTGTTGTTAGTTGTTTTAATTTCTGTGATTTCTGTTAATGCGCAGGAGACAAGGCAAATGATGACAAAAAGTAAAGTAAACGAGTTTAATATCGACTATATTGAAAAACTAGGCGGTAAGGCTCACGACCAATTAACAATGAAGCTCAATGATGGGCGAACATTATGGTCGGCTCAAACCATAGATGGTTTCCATCTTATGGCAAAGGCCGGAGCTAATAATAACTACGGTTACATAGTTGGAGCTGGTTTTGGTTATAGTCACCAAAAATTTGATACAGACGTGATTTTTAGCATGTCTGAGCGAGAGTTTTTGGGGCAAACATACCATGCTCCAAGTGCCTTCTTCGAGTTCAAACCCACATTATTTAAGTGGGGGAAGAATAAGATGGGAACCAACAAGATTTATATTGGCGGTATCATTGGATACCAACATGCCAAAAGCTTGTATCATATTGAGGAGTCTACTCCAGAATATGATTTTGAGTTCGAGTCTGAGTCGGAGGGTAGCGGTCTTGCTTATGGAGCTACTATTGGTTGGGAGATGAGACGATTTATGTCTCCTAATCGCATAGGTATGCAGGTTTCTGCCTATACTTATGACGTGGACCATATTAAGCAGAATACCCTAGATAGAAAACAACAATGGGTAGTTGAAGTAACATTCAGCTATAAGTTTGTTTTCCAAAAAAAGGCAAAAAATTATTAAATTATTAAAAAGACTTAAAGAGATGCTAGGATTTTCCTGGCATCTTTTTTTTGTGTTTTTTTTGACAAAAAGCATTTTTTTTGTTGATAAATGAAAGGTTTTTATTTATACTGACAAATGACAATTATTTTTAGTATTTATTTTATTTTAATTTAAATTTTTTTATGAAAATAGAACTAAGAGATATGTCCGTTGAGGACTAGTTAAGTGCACTTAAGGAGTTAGTTGACAAAGTATTAAACAAGACAACAAAGTATAGGCGAAAAGCTGAGGGGTTCCTGACTCATTTTGAGTTCAAAAATATTCCCAAAAAACTCAAGCATGAGTTTGTTGAGTTGTTTAATAAACTTATTTATAAGCTAGCAATGCTTAAAAATAAGTCACTTAACATGAAAATTAAAAGTTTCAAAGACAGAAATACAGAGCTGTTTTTGACGAGTGTTAATTAAAAAATATTATTAATGTAATGGCAAAAAAATTTAATGAAGACGAAATTGCAATAATCAAAAAGGCTTGGCAAGATGCTAATCCAGAAGAATATGCAAAACGTCAAGAAAAAAGAGAAAAAAAGAAAAAAAAAGCAGAAGAAGAAATTGCAAATTCAGAAATGCAAAAGAAGGTGATTGTTGAAGAGCTGGAGTATCAAGAGTTCAAGTTAATCAAGAAAACGGTTAAAGATACTCTAGAAAGCATCCGCCAAAGGCGTATGACTTATGTGATTGAGCGTAATGAAGATGCTGTTGCTTTAACTGATGCAGAGATTGAATTAATTGAGTCATTTGTAAAAGGCTGGTATCATTCTCAAAATCA
>CAYJKS010000155.1:758-2749 GCA_964370705.1 uncultured Azospirillaceae bacterium | reverse complement strand
ACTATAAATAAAATATAGGTGCAAAATGATGAAATATATGAAAGTTATTTCTACAATAATTTATTTAATTTTATTATTGATACTATTACTCTTCTTTAGTATTGAAGCGGTTATAGTAAGTGGAATAGATAAAAATATATATTATATATACCTTGCAAATATTTTAATTTTACTTTTATCTTATGCTTTGTTGATGTTTAAAAAAATAAGGAAAATAACCATTATCATTTGTATAATTAGTTTCTCCGTATTTTTGACAATGAGAAATTTTAACCTTGATATTGTAAATGAACACCAATTAAACAAATGCTTAGATAATGGTTTTAGTTTTAACTACAATACAAAAGAATGTGAATAATAATATTTCTAACAAAATCATAGTAACAATTATATCGCTAAATATATTGTAGCTTTTGCTTTTTATTTATAGGAGTATATTTTTTTTATAATAAAAGATTATAAAAAACTGAAATAGAGAAGACATAAATCTTCTCTATTTCTATTCGGTTTAAGTATAAATTATATTTTATACGAGTAGTTTGGTTTTTTTTATTTGGATAACATAGCCAACAAAAGTAATGCTTGATGCTGCAACCCAAGCCAATGCACCAGTAAAGCAAAGCCCCGTAAATCCCCAAATTTTTACCAAAACAAATGCCGATAGCACTCTCATTGCAACTTCGCCAAAAGCGGCAATGGTTGGATACAATGTGCCTCCCATACCTTGGCAACCGCCTCTATAAACAAATAGCAACGCTAAGAATATATAAAAGGTCATAGAAGTATGAATATATTGTTTTGCCATTTTAACAATGATAGCAATGTTTTGAGGATTATCACCAGACAAGAAAAGATTTATGATAAAATCTTCAAATATTAGCGTAATACCAGCAATAACTAACGAAAATACTATTACAATTTTTGCCATTTTTGTGATGGTTTTAGATATTCTTTTTAGCATTTGCTTTGCTTCTTGTGTTTTGTTCTTGGCAATAAGAGATTTGAGTGCACCATAGTTTTGGGCAACAAAGGTTGTGATGCCAACCCCAATAGCATTAAACACTTGTCCAGCTAAAATTTCTAGCCTCAAAGCTGCTGCCATTGCGGCAATAGACATATATCCTAAAGAGTTGCAGGCGGTTTGCACTGCAGCAATAGATATTGCAATAATTGAATATTGCACAGTCATAGGAATTGCTAGCTTTAGATGTTCTTTCATGTAAGGTAGATCTATTTTCCACTCTTGTTTTTGTGGAACAAATTGAGGATAGCTCTTTTTTAAATATATTAGGCAACCAATTGCAGTTAATGCAAATGACACAGATGTTCCATAGGCTGATCCTTGAACACCAAGTCCCATTATTTTTATAAAAAGATAGTTTAGCCCAATATTTATAATGCTTGATACAATCAAAAAATATAAAGGAATTCTACTATTGCCCACAGCTCTCAAAAAGCCAAATAAAAGATTTAGTGTGGTAATAATAACAGTAGATACGCAAATAATTTGTGTATATGCTTTTGTCATCGACAACAATTCTTGAGGAACATTCATTATCTCAAGCATCCAGTCAAGAATAAATAGATTGAATATGCCATATAAAAACATGCAAATTATGGTCAAATATATTGATGTTGCAATAGATCTACGCATATCTACATATTCTTTAGCTCCAAATTTTTGCGCGGTAATAATACAAAGCCCCGCCGTAAAATTTATGCCGACAATAACAAGCAATGCATACATTGGCACAGTAGCACCAACGGCTGCAAACGCTTGAACACCAAGTATTTTGCCCACCATAATGTTGTCGGCAATATTATATAGTTGTTGAAACAAGTTAGTAATCATAATAGGTAATGCAAAAAGCAAAATATGCTTAATGGCAGACCCCTCGGTCATATTTGTGGTTTTTTTCATTTTTTTTTCTAAACTGTTATTTTCATTAAGCAAAATAATAGTAAACAATGCTTTATTGTCAAGTTGTTTT
>CAYJKS010000155.1:0-748 GCA_964370705.1 uncultured Azospirillaceae bacterium | reverse complement strand
TGCCCAAATGATGTTGACAACAAAGCACAATAAACTATACTCACAAACATAAGAACTAACAAAATTGTAGGTAGTATGAAAATAGAGCTTAAAAAATTTGACGCCATATGTGTTGACCTAAACGGCGTTATTCAAGATCCTCAAACAGGCGCAATATATCCACAACTAAGAGAATATATAAACAAGGCAAATAGTCTAGATATACCAATTATTGTTGTGAGTAACTCAACTCAAAGCGAAGATATCTTTTCTAAAAAAGTAGATATGTTTGACATAAGATATTCAAAAGTATTCACTGCAGGAATGTCTTTTGTAGAGCTAATAAAAGACAAAGCTCAAGAATTGATAAAAAAACCTATTATACATAACAAGATTTATGGCATTGGGCATACTTTTGATGCAGTTTTGGCTCAGACACAATATTCTTTTACAAAAAATATTGATGAGGCAGATTTTGCATATTTGGGGATTCCACAGATTAGCAAAGAAGAATATTTGTCATTGTCTGATGAGCTAAAAAAAGGATTTTGTGCATCTGAGATTGTTGCTGGTAATTTTGATGTCTTGTCTGCAAGCAATGAAGCGATGCAGTATTTTTATGAAAAATACATAAAAAATATTAATTTGCCAATTTTTAATGCTAATCAAGACAAAATTTGTTTAGAAAACGTATCTTATTCCAAAGAGGCAATGTCATTATATAGGCAAGGGCAATTTGCGAAGATTGCAAAGCAAAACGGCAAAGAAG
>CAYJKS010000154.1:0-2833 GCA_964370705.1 uncultured Azospirillaceae bacterium | reverse complement strand
GCTTTGCGGTAGCCTTCTGGCTTTGCCATACCAAAGTTGTATTTTACTCTACTTTCTAAGTCAGTCCCTTTTTGCTGACCCAAAACAACTACTGGCTCACCCTTAAAACGGCCAATTCCACCAACCATTGTGCAGTCATCGGCAAAAACCCTATCTCCACACAAAGGAATAAAGTCTTCTATAAGTCTGTCTACATAATCCAAGCATTGTGGACGCTCTGGGTGACGGGCAATTTGAACTTTTTGCCATGGAGTTAAGTCTGCATAAGATAGCTTAATTTGCTTATCTAGCTTTTGTTGCAAACGGTTTAGTTCTACGTCTATATCAACGTCACTGTCTTTTGCCAAAGCGTTTACACTTTTTATTTTTTCTTCTAATTCACTAATTTTTTTTTCAAAATCCAAAACGACTTTTTGATTATCACTCATTAATTATCTTCCTCGAAGTTCTAAATACTTTTGGTGTTGTTAACATATTTTAAATTAAATTTCGACTCTTTTTTTTATATATGTTAATTTTGACTTAAATATGTTTGAAAAATCAAACAAATGCTATAATATAACATCAAAGGTTTTTTTAGGAGATTATAATAAGTGTTGATATTTAGTTTTTTTGTTGCTGGATTTGTTAGCTTTGGTTGGGTTATGTATATGACATCTTTCTTGAGCATCAAATTAGTGGGCGTATCGATTGCAAGCTTGGGATTAATGGATTTGGCAATCTACACAGCATTGGTTGTTTTGCCAATCTTGGTGGTTTGGACAATTTGGGGGCAAATTTTTCAACTAATTAATTACAAAAACTCTCAAAAACAAATGCTCAAACTTTTTAGTCACATTAAACAAAATAGTGAGTATTCTGACATTATTGCCCGTATATTAGTTCAAAAAACCAACAATTCTTCTAATGAATTTGTTATAAATAAAATTGACTTTTTTGTTAGTGAGATGAACGAATCTCTTTTTGATATTTTGCAAAGACACAAATTAGTTGCCCAAGAAGAGTTAGATAAGATTTGGATTGGAGTAGAAAAAGGCAATAAATGGGGATTTGCAAAAACGGTTATTGAGCTTAATAACAATGATAATGATTTTGAAAAAAAATTGTGTAGTGCAGCAACAAAAAACCAAATTATTACTGGAGCAATCCGCGAGTTTTGCTCAAGATACACTCGTCTAATAAATTTGCTAAAAACGCATGATAAAGAAAAAATATATTTGGATGTTATAGAAACAGGCGCTTTTGGCAGAGTTTTTGCCATATTTGCACCAATGGTCGATAATTTACAAAAAAGCTCATACACAAAAATTGAGCCTAAAGCAGAAAAAACACAAGAAGCCCTAGATAATCTTGTAGTCAAAGACCTAGAAGCCCAAATAGAAGTTGTGATTGAACCTAGAATCGAAAAAGCAGAAGAAAAAATTGTTGCCGTTGTTGAGCAAAAAGAATCCACAGAAGAGGCAAAAGAAGAAAGCAAAGAAGAAAACAAAGAAGAAGTTGTTATTAAAGAAGAAGGTTTTTTTGCAACTATAGAAAAAAAACTCGAAGAAGAAAAAATCACTAAACCTAAAAAATCTAAGAACAAAAAGAAAAAGGCTTTTTTGCCCAAAATACCTAAACTCGGCGATATTATTAGCAAAAATAAAGAAGTAAATGAAATTGAACCACAATACGGCATTGACTCTTTTTCTATGGCTTTGGAGCGTAGCTTTGGCAAATTATCTGATGCAGACAAAATAAAAAACGATGAAGACAGCTCAAAACCAACTAACGACAAGTTTGCTTTTGCAAGCACAGAAAAAACGCTCAAAAACTTGCAAAAAGAATGGGAAGAAATAAAGCAACTAGATAAAAAACCTGATGAGGAAAATAAAGAAAAAGACAAAGAAGAAGTGGTTGACCTCACAGAAGAGCTAGAAGGGTTGAGCGAAGCTCTTGGAGGCGGAAAATGGAGAGTGTAGAGCAAAGTAATGACAAAAAATAAATTTTTATGCTCAATATTGCTAGCAATAATCATCGCGACTAACCCAACAATCTCAAATGCTCAAGAGCTAAACTATGTTGCTATATATGGTGATGCAAAGTATGGCTCAGGCTTTGATCATTTTGAATATGCAAACCCCAATGCCCCCAAAGGTGGACAAGTGATTTTTCCGGCTTATGGAGGGTTTGACAATTTTAATCCTTTTATTTTTAAGGGAATCGCTGCAACTCAATATGCAGAATTGGCAATGGACACCCTAGCAGTTGTTCCTGCTGATGACATATCTACAATATATCCCCTAATTGCCAAATCTTTTGAACTAAACGATAATTATGTGAGCTTTATTTTAGATGAAAAAGCAAAATTTAGCGATGGTTCGCCAATATTAGCAGATGATGTTATTTTTTCTTACAATAGCCTAATAGAAAAAGGCTCGCCTTTTTATAAAGTATATTATAGCGATGTTAAAAGAGTAGAAAAAGTTAATGATAAGCACGTGCGTTTTTGGTTTAGGCCTAACTCCAATAACAAAGAGCTCCCTCTTATTTTGTCACAGATAAAAATATTTTCTAAAAAAGACTGGCAAGACAAAGATTTTGCCAAACCAAGCCTAACTCCCCCACTTGGTAGTGGCCCATATATATTAGACAAGTTCTCTCCTAGCAAATATTTGGTATTTAGGCGTAACCCAAACTATTGGGCAAAAGATTTGCCTAGCAGAAAAGGTTTTTATAATTTTGACACCATTAGGTATGATTATTATCAAGATACAACCGTTACCTTACAAGCCCTCCTATCTGGCAATATTGATATTAGAGAAGAATATATGGCAAAGATTTGGGTGACTGC
>CAYJKS010000153.1:0-2927 GCA_964370705.1 uncultured Azospirillaceae bacterium | reverse complement strand
CTATTCGTTAGAAAGATTTTTTCCGGCGATTCCAAATGTTGATTCTGTCTTGCTCAAAAATGAACAAGACTTGAAAATAATTTTGGCAGAAATCCATAAGTTTTATAAGTTAGATAAATAATTTATAAAATTTATGCGTCTAAAAAGAGAGGTTATTCCTCTCTTTTTTTATTTTAAAATAAAATATTTAAAACTTATTCACAAACTGCTACGTTATAACATATGTAGGAGAAAAAAATGGAAAATATATCATTGCTAATAAAAGAGGCAAAACCTCTTTACATCAAAAAGAAGAAAAGGGCCCAAAAGATAAAGCAAACATCTTTTTTGGCAGTTGGACTAATTTGTTTTAGCTTTTTTAATTTTGATACAACAGAGTTTTATTATGATGAAGAAGTAATAAACAATATAAGTACTGGCTCAATAATTAGTGATATGGGATTGCCTGTTGATGAGTATGGATTATTGCAGGTGAGCTAATGGACAAGATTATTGCAGAAAATAAGAGTTTTGTAAAAAGGCTCATAAGTAAAAGATTGTCTTTTCATAATGAGGACTTAGAGCAAGAAGTTTATATCAAAGCGTGGAAGAATATAGATAAATATCAAGAAGATGGCAAGTTAAGACATTGGCTTGCCGTAATTACGGCAAATGTTTGCAATGATTATTTTAGATCATCTTCTTACAAAAAATCCATAAAAGAAGCCAGCGTTGATGAGATAGAAGGCATAAGTGCTATTGCTCCAAATTCAGAAGATGCTCTGCTACAAAAACAAAGACAAAAGATTATTTTGCATGAGGTATATCAGTTACCAAAAGACCTAAAACAAGCAATTATTTTGTATGAGTTTGAGGACTTAACATACGAAGAAATTGCTCAAAAAACTAAGACATCTCTTTCTAATGTAAAAAATAGATTGCACCAAGCCAGAAAGATATTGTCTATAAAACTAAAAGATTTGAAAGGATAAAGAAATGAAAATTAAGTTGTTAACAATACTAGCCATTTTATTAACTAGCGGATTTGTGTTTGATGCAGATGCCAAATCACACAAAGAAGAAAAAGCACCCCCTCATCATGAGAGAATGCATAAAGATTTTATGGGTAAAAAAGAAAAAATGCTAAAAGAGCTAAACCTAACTCAAGAACAAAAAGAAAAAGCTGAAGAGTTAAAAGAAAAAGCAAAAAAAGACCTCAAGCCTTTAATGGAAGAGATGAAAGAATTGAGAGAAAAAATGGATGAAATCAGAGAACAAAACAAAGAGGAGTTTGAGGCAATTCTAACCCCTGAACAAAAAGAAAAGCTAGAATCTCTTGCTAAAGAAGGCAGAAAAGGCAGAAAAGGTAAAAAAGGCGAACCTCACAAAAGAGACAAGGGCAGATAAAGCATAGTATAATAGTTAATAAAAAGTAGGGCTAATTTATAATGGTCCTATTTTTTTTTGCAGATTCTATTTGTTTGACAGTTAATAATTTATATTATACTTTTTTTATATTCTAATTTTTATAAAGGTGATAATTATGGCAAAATCTAAAGACGACAAAAAGTGCTGGTGGCAAAAGTTATACTGGAGTGATGAGAGCATTAAAAAGGCTGCAGAAAATTATAATAATATTCCTTGGTATAAATCTCCAAGATATGGCATTGCTTTTATTGTGGTTTTTCATCTGCTTACTGGTTTTTTGGTATCTTCTGCAAATATGGCAACAATTTTTTCTGCATTGATGATATTTGCTCCATTGGTTTACCTGATTGTTAGAGGTTATCGCCCATTTTTAGCAATATTTTTGGTTTATTATACCATAGACACGGTGTTTACGGTTTATATGGTTGGTTTTGTTGGCTTGTCACTCGCTGTGTGGTGGGTAGTTACAATGTATTTGATTGTTGTTTCTTACAAAATTCAAAATGCGAGAGAAAAGGTAGCAAACAAAAAACAATATACAATAGATTCTTTGGTAGCTTTATTTTTGTTAGCTCTTTTTGCGGTTAGTGGGTTTGTTCTTCAACAAAAACAACAAGAGGCAAAGGAGTTTATGTATTGGAACTGGTTTATTTATCGTAGCACTCAAGGTGTGGTAGATTATTGCCAAGAGTATCAGGTAGATGTGACGGGTTATGCCAAAGATTTTAATAAAAAATATGCATCTCAGATTGAATATGTTCATAGCAATATTAGCAAATATGGGCTAAACCCACAAAGCCTATATAAAGATATTGGCATGAGTGATGAGATGATAAAGTCATTGGTTGCTAGTTATTATGATAGATTATATAAAACTCTTATATCTTCGGTTGTGATTGAGCAAGGGCAAATAAACCCACAAAATTTTGTTTGGAAAGATGAGTATTATAACATTTTGCCCAAGTCTGGATTTTGCACATTTATAACACTTAATCCAAATGTTGCCCAAGCGGTTGACAGTGATTTTAGAACTTTTCCGATAAGGATAGAGTTGATGCAAAAATAATATATTTGCCTTATATAAAATAAAAAGTGCTAGCCAGAGGGTAGCACTTTTTATTTTTCTTTTGTGAGTGAGAATGGTTATAGCCTTTTGAGCTTTCCTTTCTCATTAATCCAATAGCCTAAGGCTTTTAGCTTCTCATCTCGTTCTTCCACTTCGATTTGTTCTAGTTTCCACAAGTCGTGAACCATCTCGGCCGCAGCTTTTCTCTCTGCCTTTGACATTGTTGCGATGTCTGTGCGAGAGCCCTTGTTGAAGTCTTTGATGTTTTTTACACCTTGATCTCCTGGGTCTATACCACCTTTGCCTGTGTTAGTGTTAGTTTGAACGAATGATTTGTTGTTTTCTTTGCACATAATTATAAATATTAAAAGTTAAACATTTGAATTTCATATTAGACTAAAAAATCAAATTGTCAAGATTTTTTTGTCAAAAATATGTTAATCTAAAATTTTAT
>CAYJKS010000152.1:988-2942 GCA_964370705.1 uncultured Azospirillaceae bacterium | reverse complement strand
TTATATAAGCTCAATATTATATAATCACAATATTATAAGAGGTTTAGTTGAGAGTATTTGTTGCAATATTTTTTTTGATTATAGCTAGCATTTGGTTTTCTAGCGCTAGTAGTAATGCAAATAAGTTAATAAGCAATAATGTTTATAATCAAATCTTAACGACAGGCAATATTAGCAAAAAAGACATAAAAAACTATCAAAATATTTTTGAACTATTATCAAAAGGCAATTTTGATGATGCCGACGAATTGGTCTCAGAACTAAATAGCGATGTCTTAATGGGACACGTTTTGGCATATAAATATTTGCACAAAGACTATAATACTAAGTATAACGAGCTCCAAGATTGGAAGAAAAAATACGCAGATTTACCCCAATATCAACAAATAAATTCTTATCTATCATAAGGTCGCCTGATTTTGAGCCAGTTGAACCAGTTATAGAGCCCAAAAAACTTTATGCAACATATAGTTGGTATAGAAACGGTTACAAAAACTTATCACCGCACAATAGAAAATATGTAAAAGATATGGTTTATGAATTTTTGGTATTTATTAGAGCTGGAGAAAATGACAAAGCAGGAGAGCTGCTAAAAGATTATAAGTTTAGAATGACAATTCCAGACAAGTCTTATGACGAAATGAGCGGAACATTAGCGGGAGCATATTTATTATCTGGAGATAGCAAAAACGCCTTACTTTGGAGCAAAAAAGCCTGTTATAGAAGTCAGGACATGGCATCTTGCTGGTGGGGCGGGCTTTCTGCATGGACTGAGAAAAATTATGAACTATCAACAAAATATTTCTCTGAACTTCTTGCTTCTAAAAACGAAGATAATTGGCTGAAGTCTGCAGCCGCTTACTGGGCATATAGATCATATATTAAGCTAAAAAATCCTTCAAAAGCAAGGCAATACATAAAAATTGCCCAAAAATATGATATGACTTTTTATGGTATTTTGGCACAATACACCTTGTCACAAAAAAATGATTATGATTGGGAAGAAAAAGTTTATTTTAATGATTTGTCTAATCAAAAAACACTTAATAACTTTTTGAGCAACGAGTCTATAATAAGAGCAATCTTGTTATTAGAGATTGGCAAAAAGGATTTGGCAGAAGCAGATTTGAAAAATAATCAAAAGACATTGAGCTTAAAGCAAAAAGAATTATTATTGCCTTTAGCATCTCAATACGAGCTTTTTAATCTTGGAATGATTATGTCTTCACGCCTAGAAGATGCAAAGCTAAATAGGCATTATAATAGCTCGTCTTACCCATTGCCCAAATCATTGTCGGATTTTGGTTGGGGAGTTAGCCCTGCTTTTGTTTTGAGCCTTATTCGTCAAGAGTCTATGTTTTTTGAAAATGCTGTTAGTCATGCTGGAGCTTGTGGCTTGATGCAAATAATGCCTGCAACAGCTCAAATGGTTACAAACGATCCTTCTTATGGAAAAGAATGCTCTTTGTTATTTGACAAATACAAAAACCTAGAAATTGGACAAGATTATATTGCTATGTTGCAAAAAGATGACGTGCTATCAGATAATATTTTCTTTTTGTCTGCTTCTTATAATGCAGGTCCTCATAACTTAAAAAAATGGGTAGAAAACATTGATTATAATGATGATACTTTGCTATTTATTGAGTTAATTCCATGGCGAGAAACTCGTTTTTATGTAAAAAAGATTATGACAAACTACTGGATATATAGCAGTAGAATAGGGCAACAAACCCAAACAATTCAACAAGTAATTGATGGCAAATGGCCACTACTAGATAAAATATAAAAAGTTATTATACTAGTGCCTGTGCTGTTGATTGTAGTGGGTATAGAGTTGCTCAAAGGCAATTGTATTAGAAGATTTTTTTATAGTATTTAAGGCAAGAGAATTCTCGATTTCATTTTGTGGCAATATATCTCTTCCCTTATATAGGTATTCTAGAGTTTGTTT
>CAYJKS010000152.1:0-978 GCA_964370705.1 uncultured Azospirillaceae bacterium | reverse complement strand
CATCGTTATTTTGATTGTCTTTTTCAATCAAATTTTGTTGTTCAAGAGATGCATATATATTTTCTTTGAGAATTTCTTTAACTTTTATGACGATATATGGGCCTTTTCTTGAGTTTATGCTCCATTCTCCATCGCGATTAAAGCTACGAACTTTGCTGTCACCAATATAGGTAATGGCATGTTTAAGAACTCCTGTTCTTGGTTCAAAAATAATATCGCCCATATCTAGGCTGTCATCTTCAAGAGAGTTTAGTTTTATAATGTTATTTTTGTAACCTTTATCATTTATAAAGCTTATAAACTCGTGGCATCTAACAGAACTAAGACTTTCTTCTTCTTTTATGTCATTAGAAGGTAAAATGCTGTCAAAGTCACCAAAGCTATTAGCATCTCTAAGGGCGCGGTTTATGGCAGCAATACAGTAGTTATTATTTCCACTAAGTCCGCCTCTAGGACAAACATAGTCAAAGAACTTGTTTTTGACATATGCTTCTTTAGATTTTGTGCCTTTTGCAGAAGCTTTTTTTATCTCTATAAGATGCTTTTTAGAAGAATCCATAAAGTTGTTTATTAGCCAATTCGCTCTTTCTTCTACTTCTTTTTCAATATTAATATCTGCAATATGGTTAGAAAGGGCATAATTTTCTATTTTGTTATCAATTTTTGAATTTTCATTTGCAAAAGGAGTTGTGTTTGCACTTTGTGGAATAGACATATTACTAACTAAAGTTAAGAACAACTTTTTGTATCTATAACTTAGTCTGTTTTTTTTAATTTTTGCTGCTTTTTTGTAATTTTTAATATCCATTTTTAACTCTTTTGCTAAAATTATTGCTAACTATCGGAATATAGCATATTTTTTCATACAAGTCATCAAAAAAAATATAATAAAATAATTTTTTTTCTTTACATTTTGGGCACAATATACTTAGATAAAAAGGTAATATATTATGTTTTAAGAAGAAGAGATGAAAAAAG
>CAYJKS010000151.1:1280-2951 GCA_964370705.1 uncultured Azospirillaceae bacterium | reverse complement strand
AGTAAAGTTATTGGGTTTGATACTTGTGAGAATAATAGCAAACAAGCACTAGAATTAGGGATTGTTGATGAGCTTTGCTCAATAGATAAAATTGCTCAACAAGCAGACGTTATTGTTATTGCAACGCCTGTTGACTTTATTGCAGATATTGCAATAAATGTTTTAGACAATACTCACAACAGTAGCATTATTATTGACTTAGGCTCTACCAAAGAAAAAATCTGTAAAAGACTAAAAAATCACCAAAAAAGACGTCAATTTGTTGCAACTCATCCAATGTGGGGAACAGAAAATTCTGGACCTAGTTTTGCACAAAAAGACGCTTTTGTTGGTAATAGTCTAATAATTTGCGAAAAAGAGATATCTTGCCCTAAAGCCTTGCAAACGGTAGAAGATATATACAAAAAAATTGGAATGAACATTATTTATATGAGCCCCCAAAACCATGATTTGCACTGTGCTTACATTAGCCACATATCTCATATATCTTCTTTTTGCTTAGCTTTGGCTACTCTAAAAAAAGAAAAACAAAAAAACAACTACATAAAAGAGTTGGCTAGTGCAGGATTTAGCTCTACTGCCAGACTCGCCAAAAGCTCGCCAATTACATGGAGCTCTATTTTTATAGAGAACAAAGACAATGTATTAGATGTGCTTGATGAATATATTGAGCAAATTCAATATTTTAAGAATATGATAAAAGATGAAGACAAACAAAGCCTAATCTCAGCAATGACAGAAGCAAATGATATTAAAAGAATTATATAAAAAACTATTGGCAAAAAAAGGCTTGAGAATAAATCTCAAGCCTTTTTTATTAAAGTCAAATCGAGAGCCTTTCTCGATTAAATAGATCTAGCTATTTTCTAGAAGTTCTTCTAACTCTTTATATGAGCTAACTTCTGGAATCCACTTCATATCTTCTGGTAAGTCTGTTGTAAACTCACATCTATATCTGATAGGGTTTGCACCAGCTCCAATTGCAGCTTCTTGGTTATAAATTCTGTCATCAACCAAAACAGTTTCTTCTGCTTTTAGTCCATATTCTTCAAAACATGCTTTTAGCATATCTTCTTTTGCTGTGTCGTGCATAAATTTGCCATGCTCTACACATTTAATTTTTATAATATCTTTTACTTCTTTTAGCAAGTCGTTTAAGAATGCTGTTTTTACTTCCACATTAAATGTTGCAGACATTGTAAACTGCTTATAGCCAAGAGCATCAAAGCGTTTTATTGCCTCAACAGCACCTTCATACAAAGGACGATTTGTAAAAAACTCTGGGCTATGGCAAAAATCATAATCCATTTCTTTGCCCATTTCTGGGTGAGTCTTTAGTTCTAACGCGCCATATTTAGGTACAATAGGTAATACTTTGTCTAAGTCTTCCCATTTTAAGTCGCCATATTTATCTTTGTAGTTTGGGTGATTTTTTAAAAAATTGAAATATGCGTAATTAAGATTTGCTAGAACGCCATCAACATCCCAAAAAATGTTTTTAATTTTTGCTTTCATAAACTTTCTCCTAGTTTGTTTTGAACATAAAGTCTATTTCTTTTTGCTAGAATGTCAAGAGATTTGCGAATATGTATTGCTAATAATTAGCTTATTAATTTCAATCGACAAACAACTTGACAAAATTATTAGCATATGATATTGTCTTTGCGATAT
>CAYJKS010000151.1:0-1270 GCA_964370705.1 uncultured Azospirillaceae bacterium | reverse complement strand
CTTTGGCGCAGACGGCGTTACTATTGACCTAAACTTTGCTTATTTCAATTTTTTAACTAACCACCCTAATTATAGAGATCTTTTTAAGGGTCTTCAGTTTGAAGATTTAGATAAAGCCTTACCCCTACTCCCTGAGTATGGCGCGTTAGAACTAAAGACACACCCTACTTTAGGTGTTGAGCTCGACAAAGACTTTTGCAACTCTCCAGAGTTTTTTAATAATCGTCCACTGTTTTCTAACGTGGAAGAAACAATTAAAAAACTGCATCAAGAGGGATATAATATCATTATTATATCTTCTACATTTGATGTGGAGGTTAAAAGAAAGTTTCTCGAAGAAAGGTTTGCAAGTATTTTGGATTTTATCAACATTGAGTGTGTTGAAAAAAACCCACAAAACATGGCAGACAACTCTTTTAAAGCAACAGCTTTGCGAAATATTATCGCAAAGTATGGTTCTACCCCGCAAGAGGCGGTTTATGTTGATACGCGCATCTACGATATTGATGCTGGTCTAGAAGTTGGTATTACAACTTGTAGAATGGAGCGTGAGTTTATCTTGCCTCTGCCAGAATCTTACGTTACTGTTCCTCGCTTCTCAAATATTGAGAAGTTTGCAGAATGGGTAAACAAATAACCCAAAGACTAAAATATAAAAAAGGCTTGAGATTTTTTCTCAAGCCTTTTTTTTAGATCCAAATAATCTTTATTTGATGTATTTGAGCGCTTCTTCATACTCTTCTGGAGTATTGATATCTGCAGGAGCTTTGTCATCTAAACAAATTGTGTCAAAGATTTTTGCTCTAATGCTCATACCATTTTCTAAGGCTCTTAATTGTTCCAAAGATTCCCTTGCTTCTAATATGCCAACTGGCATAGAAACCATTTTTGCCAAAGAACTTGCCTTATATACATATATACCAATATGGTGATAATAATCTTGATTTTTGCAAGTTTCTTTATTTTGAATAAAAGGAGCTAACGCACGAGTAAAATATAATGCTCTTGCTTCATCTTCACCGTCTTTTAGACCCATTATAATTTTTACATTTGTAGAGTTTTGAGCATCTTCTATTGTCTTAAAAACTTTTCCGCAAGTTGCAATGTCACAACCAGTTTTTTCGACCATTTCAATTAGTGGTAAGTTTACTTTTGGGTCAACATTGATGCCATCTCCTTGAAAATTAACAACAATATCATATTTGTCGCCATTTGGGTCAATTTCTTTTAATGCTGCAGCAATTCTATCTGTGCCAGAAGGTAAAGAAGG
>CAYJKS010000150.1:1434-3012 GCA_964370705.1 uncultured Azospirillaceae bacterium | reverse complement strand
AAATCGCTCAAGCAAAATAAACATAATAACAACCATTGATTCTGCCTCATACCTACTAAACAACAAGCGCAAAAATCTATGCGAAATTGAAGGAAAATATTCAATGGAAATTATGGTTAGTGCAGATAGTAGCATAAAAAACATCTCTGACTTTAAGGTAGAAAAAACCAAAGCTCAAAAAGCAACTCCAGAAGAAGTAAAAGAGACGGCTAACGATTCTATCGAAGAAGAAAAAATCGAAGTTACTAATAACAACTCTCACAAAGAAGAAAGAAGTTCAAGCAAAAACCAACGTCGCAATCATGGCAACCAAAGACGTTCTCATTTTGATCGCAGACGAGGCGGCAGAGGCAAAAACTTTGACACTCACAAAGAAGCCGAGCAATCTCCCAAAGATGAACAAGCTCATCCAACTCAAGAAAAAGGCAGATCATCTTGGTGGAAAAAACTTATAAAAGGCTAAAAAATAACGCTCTCAAACTGCTTGCTAGTGCAATAATTGTATTAGCAAGTAGCTTTGATTGTGCTTTTGCTCAACCTTTGCCAATTATCTCTGACGAAGAGACACAAGTTTTTTTATATAAAACTATCAAACCTATTTATGAGGTTTCTAACACTAATTTTAATCCCCATCAAATTTATATAATCAACGACTTATCGCTTAATGCTTTTGTATCTGATGGCAATAATATGTTTATTCATACTGGCACAATTATTGGGGCAGATAGTCAAAACGAGATAAACGGAATTTTAGCTCACGAAACAGGGCATATTGAAGGTGGACATTTGCTAAGACACAAAATCATGGCAAAAGAAATCCAAAACATTACCCTTGCTTCAATGATTCTTGGTGGGATCACAGGGGTTCTTGCTGGCAGACCAGACATTAGCATTGCCACAATCTTAGGCTCACAAGGTGCCGCAATACATAATATGCTTAGCTATCAAGTAAGCGAAGAACGCAGTGCAGACGAGGCTGCCATAAAAATTCTAAAAGCAATCAACCAATCCCCTCAGGGAATGCTAAAATTTATGCAAAAGATTCAAGAGCAAAACAAATCTCAAGGAATTGAAGAAGCTTCATATTATAGAACTCACCCAATAACTGAAGAAAGAATTACCTTTTTAATCAAAGCTACCAAAGAATCAAAAGCCCCGAATCAAGGCAAAAACGAAGCAGAATTTTTGCGTATAAAAGCCAAATTATTTGCCTTTATAAAAGAACCAGAAGCAACTTTTAATCAATATCCAATTGGTGACAATAGCACAAATGCCAAATATGCTCACGCAATTGCATATTTTAAGAAAATGGATATGACCAATGCTATAAAAAACATTGATGAGCTAATTGCAAGAGAGCCAAACAATCCGTATTTTTATGAATTAAAAGGGCAAATGCTCCTAGAGACAGGAAAAATACCACAATCAATAACCAACTATAAAAAAGCACTAGATATTTATCCAAGCTCAGCACTATTTAAGCTCAATTTAGCTCAAGCTATGTTAGAAAACAACCCTAATCTTGATGATGCTGGTAATATTGTTACCTTGCTAGAACAAGTCCTAATATATAATCCC
>CAYJKS010000150.1:0-1424 GCA_964370705.1 uncultured Azospirillaceae bacterium | reverse complement strand
CCCAATAGTTATGCTTGGTTACTTTTGGCAAGGGCTTATGGCTTGCAAAATGACAAGGCTTATTCTAACTATGCAGCCGCAGAATATTCTATGAGAACTGGCAATCTTGACTTGGCAAAAAAACAAGCTGCTATTGCCCAAAAATCTAATCCAAGCAAAGCTCTCAAACTAAAGCTAAGTGACCTTTTTACCAAAATAAAACAACAACAAAAACTACAACCAAAAAGAAGAAGATAAATTTTGTTACCCCCTAAATGACAAAAACCGCCTAACTCATAGTTAGACGGTTTTTGCTTTATAAAAATATTACAAATCGGATATTTTTACTTTTTTACAATGTTCTGCAAAAACTCCGAATGTTACGGTTTTTTCTACCTCATCATAAGATAGAATTAGTTTTGCCTCGGGAGTATTTTTGACTCCTGCGTGCACATGCTTTTCTAGCATTTCTTTGCACTTTAAGTCAATTACAAACATTTGAACTCTATCGTTCCATGTTTCATCTAGCCCGTCAACACCTTGTTTGTAGTTAAAGATGTCGCAAAAATGGATGGCAAGAACTATTTTGTTATCCCCAATCTCAATCTTTTTTATATACTGGATTGTTCCTCTTCGGAATCTACAATCTGGGCTCACCCTCCTCATAAATTTTGGAAGACCCATTTTGTTAATAAATGATTCCAATTCATTGCTTTCTACTTCAATACCTAAAATAGATGCAATTGCGATTTTAAAATTTTTCTTTTTCATATAAAGTTTTTTTTAATGATACAATATATATTACCAAGTCAATTTAAAGTTTTTTTCCAACAACATAATCAACACAGTAATATATTCAACCTTTTTTATAGTAGCAGTCTTTATATTTTTTGCAATAGTTTTTTGTCAAAAAATATAAAAAAAGTTAATTATATTGCTTTTTTTATAATTTTTTTTGCTATTTCTTCATATATTTTTGCATATTCGCCATCTGGTTCTAAGTAAATTATTGGTGCACCACCATCTCCACAATTGCGAATTTTAATGTCTAACGGCACTTCTCCCAAAAACTCTTCGCCGATTCTCTTGGCTGTTTCTTTTGCTCCATCTTGACCAAAAACAAACTCTTTATGCCCACATTTTTTGCAAAGATAATAACTCATATTCTCAATTATCCCCAAAATCGGCACATTAACTTCCTTAAACATATTAACCCCCTTAATAGCATCAATAAGGGCTATATCTTGCGGAGTAGAAACAATAACAGCTCCGTTAATTTTTAAGTTTTGTGACAAAGAAATCTGAATATCTCCTGTTCCTGGAGGCATATCTATTACCATAACGTCAACCTCTCCCCAATCCACATCGCTCAAAAGCTGTTGCAAAGCACCCAAAACTTTTGGAGAACGCCAAATTAATGGCGATTCTTTACCTATTATCGAGCC
>CAYJKS010000149.1:0-3015 GCA_964370705.1 uncultured Azospirillaceae bacterium | reverse complement strand
AACCGCTTCAATAAACAAAATATCGCCACCAACTTCTGTCCAAGCCAAGCCTGTTGTTACGCCTATTTGGTCATTATTTTCTGCCTCACCAAATCTAAACTTTTTAATTCCCAAATATTCTTCTATATTTTTTGAGCTAACAACAATAGATTTTATCTCCGTATTCATCATCAAAGATTTTATTGCTTTTCTAACAATTTTTGCAATTTCACGCTCCAAGTTTCTAACACCAGATTCTCTAGTATAATAGCGAATAATATCTCTAATTGCCTCGTCTTGTATTTGTAGCTCCGTTGGCTTAATTGCATTTTCTGCAAAAACTTTTGGCACCAAGTGACGTTTTACTATCTCAATTTTTTCTTCTTCTGTATAACCAGATAACTTTATAATCTCCATTCTATCAAGAAGTGGTCTTGGCATATCCATGCTATTTGCTGTGGTAACAAACATAACATCAGACAAGTCATAATCAATTTCCATATAATGGTCATTAAAGCTATTATTTTGCTCAGGGTCCAATACTTCTAGCAAGGCCGAGCTTGGATCTCCTCTCCAATCGCTACCAAGCTTGTCAATCTCATCTAACAAAAACAATGGGTTAGATGAGTTAACTTTTTTCATTCCCTTAATAATTTTGCCAGGCATAGAGCCAATATAGGTTCTTCTATGTCCCCTAATTTCTGCCTCATCTTTCATTCCGCCCAAAGATGCCCTTACAAAATTACGGCCTGTTGCTTTGGCAATAGATTTTCCTAAAGAGGTTTTGCCCACTCCTGGAGGACCGACCAAACAAAGAATTGGTCCTCTAATTTTGTTTGTTCTAGATTGAACCGCCAAATATTCCAAAATTCTTTCTTTGACTTTTTCTAGCCCATAATGGTCTTCATCTAATATCTCTACTGCTTTTTTTAGGCTTTTGTTGACTTTTGTGTATTTTTTCCACGGAATATCTAAAAGCCAATCCAAATATCCTCTAATAACGCTTGCCTCTGCCGACATTGCACTCATATTTTTTAGCTTTTTTAGCTCACTCAAAGCTTTTTCTTTTGCTTCTTTAGATAATTTGGTTTTTTCTATTTTTTTAACATAAATATCAACGTCTTTTTCGTCTTCGCCGAGTTCTTTTTGAATAGCCTTCATCTGCTCATTAAGATAATATTCTTTCTGAGACTTCTCCATTTGTTTTTTTACTCTTTTTTTGATTTTGCTCTCAACTTCTAAAAGCGTAATCTCATTGTCCATAAACTCTAAGAGCTTAACAAATCTATCTTTTAGGGGTCTGCCTTCTAATAATTGCTGTTTGTCCTCTATTCTCAAAGACAAATGCGAGGCGATTGTATCTGCTAGCTTTGCATATTCTTCAATTTGCATTACCGATATTAAGACTTCCGGCGGGGTCTTTTTAGATAGTTTAACATATTCTTCAAACTGAGAAAGAACTGCCCTTGACAATGCCTCAATCTCTATTCCATCGTCACTTTTATCTAAAAGAACTTCAACTTCTACCTTCATAAACCCATCATTAGGAACAAAATTTTTAATCTCAACTCTTTCTAACCCTTCAATAAGGGCTTTTACGGTTCCGTCTGGCAATTTTACCAACTGCACAATTGTGCCTAACGTGCCAATATTATATATATCGTCACTTTTTGGCTCTTCTTTTGCTGCATCTTTTTGAGTTGCAAGCACAATATTTTGATTATTATCTATTGCTGATTGTAGTGCTCTAATTGATTTTTCTCTTCCTACAAACAAAGGCACTATCATTTTGGGATAAACAACAATATCTCGCAAAGGCAATATTGGGTATATTTCTTTATTTTCCATATTTTATTTTGTCCTACATATATTTACTTCTTTTGATTATATAGGTAGTTTTATAAAAACTGCAACCACAGAAAGGTAGTTATTATAATTTTTTTGTTTGTAATAACAAAAAAGTTGCTATCTCTTACGAGATAACAACTTTTTTTAGCTTTCTTTCTATTACCAACGGCTTGTAGGACCTGCCCACGAACTGCTGATAAAATTATCCTTTCCTTTCACAACTGTGTAACAGCTATAAAAGAAAGCGACAATCGCCGCAATACCTACCAACACCCACGCACCAATAAAGATGCATACAATTGCAGCAATAACAGCTGCAAAAAAAGTGTTAATAAGTATTTCGTATAGTCCATACATTATTTTAAGGAGTGAATCCTTAAAAATAATACATAGAACTATTATAACTAGTAAACCTGCTCCTAATGTTCCCATGATTTTAAGTTTTAATGGGTTTATAAAAAAAATTTTTCATTAATTATCAAAACATCAATCAAGGCACAAAAGTGACAAAGAAAGCTAGGTTAAAATAATCAATAAAAAAATAAATATCATCGATATTATAGCATAGCTATTTATATTTGCAATAAATATTTTTCTATTTTGTCTAAAATTATTATAAAAAAAAGAGCAGAAATTTAATTCTACTCTTTTCTTAATTTTGCAAAAACTAGCCTAAATCAAGCTAATTGCGTCTTTAGCAATCATCAATTCTTCATTTGTTGGCACAACAAAAACTCTAACCTTTGAGCCAGATTTAGAAATCTCAATAGTTTTGCCTCTAGTATTATTTGCCTCTTCATTTAGCTCAATACCCAAAAATGCAATACGTTCACATATCAACTTGCGAACCAAGCAACCATTTTCGCCAATACCACCAGCAAAAGCAATTGCATCTACTCCACCCATAGAAGCAACATAAGCACCAATATATTTTACAATTGAATAAATATAAACTTCCATTGCTGCCTTGGCATCTTCATCGCCTGCAAAGAGTTTTGTCTCAACATCGCGGTTATCTGAGCTTCCACAAAGTCCCAACATTCCGCTTTGTTTGTTTAGCAAATCATTAACCTCATCAACAGATTTGTTTTGGCTCTTCATCAAATATAGTGGAATATATGGGTCAATATCGCCAGATCTTGTTCCCATAACCAATCCAGCTAAAGGAGTAAAGCCCATTGATGTATA
>CAYJKS010000148.1:0-3029 GCA_964370705.1 uncultured Azospirillaceae bacterium | reverse complement strand
ACAATTGCAAAAATAAAAGACAAGCATGATTGCGATATTACGATTTCTTTAGGTGAAAAAGATTTTGACACATATAAAATCTATAAAGACATAGGGGCAGATAGATGTCTTTTAAAAGTAGAGACCTTGCAAGAAGATGTTTATGCTTATTCTCACTCAGGCTATGAGCTAAAAAACAGAGTTAAGGCAATAGAGGACTTGCTTAAGCTAGGGTATCAAGTTGGGTCGGGATTTATTTGGGGGTTGCCCCTATATAGCAAAGAAAAATTTGCTCAAGACTTGCTAACTTTGCAAAAAATAGGAGTGCATATGTATTCAACCACTCCATTTATAGCCTCAAAAAACACTCCATTTGCAGATTTTGGTTGTGGCGATGTTGACACGGTTTATCGCTCTAATGCAATATATAGAATATTGGAACCTAGTGTGAATATTCCAGTAACATCTGCTTGTGCTAGTTTGGATAAAGATTCAAAAGAAAAAGGCTTGCAAAGAGGAGCAAATGTTTTGATGCTTTCTTATACTCCAGAAGTTATTAGAAAAGATTATGCGATTTATCGCGGAAAAAATACAGTTAGCTCAGAAAAAATCAATGATTTGCAAAACTTAGAAACATCTATCAAAAATATTGGACTTGAGCCAGCCTTTGAAAAAGGGCGTTCTTTGTATGTGGGGAGAAAATGATGAAAACTCAATCAGGGCTAAGAAAAAAAATAGTTTTTGTTGGGCAAATAAATAGCGGAAAATCTAGCCTTATAAATTCTATTTTGGGCGAGAATTTTGCAATTGTGTCAGACATAAGAGGCACAACAACAGATGCTCAAACTAGAGCATATGAATTACTTGGCTTTGGAGCTGTTAGTCTGTGCGACACTGCAGGTTTTTTTGATGAGAGTGAGCTTGCAGACAAGAGAATATTTGCTACTATGCAAAATCTAAAAACTGCAGATTTGGCAGTTTTGGTTGTTAATAGCAATGAGCTATCTACACAAGATAAGCAAATTTTAGAAAAAATACAAAAATTAGGGCTAGACTATATTATTGCCTATAACAAGGCTGATATTATTGATTATGACAAAACAAAGCTAAAAACTTCAACAACTAATCACTTGGGAATAGAGGCACTCAGAATAGAGATTGCAAAAAAACTAAGCCAAGTGCAAGAAAAAGGATTATTAGACGGCATTATCAACCCCAAAGACAAAATACTTTTAGTAATGCCTCAAGATTCTTCGGCTCCTAAAGGGCGACTTATTTTGCCTCAGGTGCAAATTATTCGAGAAATCTTAGATAAAAATGCAATAGCTACTTGTGTAGCTTTTGCCGAATTTGAACTTGCTTTGAGCCAGTCAAAATTTGATTTGATAATAACAGATAGCAAGCTAATTAAACAAGTTCTAGAATTGGTAGGAGATAGTCAAAGGGTGTCTACTTTTTCTATTTTATTTGCCAAGTCAAAAGGAGATATAGATGTTTTTGTAAAAGGTGCAAAGGCAATAGATAATTTGCAAAATGGAGATAAAGTTCTTATTGCAGAGGCTTGTGTTCATAGCAGTCATGAAGATGACATCGCCAAATCAATGCTTCCTAAATTATTGCAAGAATACACAAAAAAAAGCCTGATTTTTGAATTTGCATCTGGCAAAAAGCTACTAGAAGATACCAAAGATGTTAAGTTAATTTTGCAATGTGGCGGTTGTATGATAACCGCCAAAGAAATGCAAGCAAGAATAAAACTGGCAACCTCAAGACACGTGCCAATAACTAATTATGGGCTAGCAATCACAAAATGCCAGAGCAAAGATATAGATAGGTTAACCTTTTAGTTTGTAATATAATTAAAGCCTTATCAATAAGATAAGGCTTTAATTAGGAGTAATAGTGGGACTACATCCTAAAGAGAATTTTATAAGGAATATATTTTTCCTGTTTAAACTCTTTTAGTATCTCCCATTGGCGATATTGCTTTAATATTTCCCATTGTTGGTATTTGGCAAGCAATCGCCATTTTTTGTTTTTTGCCAATATTGTCCATTGAGCGTTTTTTGCCAATATTGTCCATTGCTCAAATTTTTCTAAGACACTCCATTTTTTGTGGCGAACAATAATATGCCATTGTTTGCCACATCCGAGCTCAAACCACCGTTTATATCGCTCAAGAATGTTCCACTGTCTATATTTTTTTAATATAGACCACTGACGGTATTTTGCTAAGATTTGAAATTCTGCAAAATCGCCAAGCAAGTCAAAATATTTTAGCTCTGCCAAAACATATTGCCAATTAAGACGTTTTAGTTTTTTTTGTCCTTCTGGTGTTTGTTTTAGCTCTTCTATAATTTCTTTTGCTTGTATAAAAGAGATTTTTAGTGTTTTTTCCATATAATATAATTAAAGGGTTGATAATATTCTGATAATAAAAATTTGTATCACAATAACCTTTTATTTTATAAATATCAATGTTTTTTTTGACAAAAAAGTTTGTTTTTAAAATCTAAAATATATAAATGGATTATAAGTAGATGCTGCTATTGCTGATGAAGATAGCAAAAATAAAGCAAAAAGCCATATATTAACAACACTACGCCAAATCTTATGTTTGTATTTTATTTCTAATATTTTTGTAAAAAACGGAATAGAGCATATAACACCAGCAATAAGAGCCAAAATCTCTAAATTGCTAATATAATAACCTAATTCAAAGGCAAGATTATGCTCACTAATTAGCCCAAACATATTTTTTATATAAGCAAAAGCATAACTCATATCTGGCGCCCTAAACATTACCCAACCAACAATGGCAATAACAAGTGTATATATGTGTTGCAAAAACTTTAGCCAGATTTTTGATTTTGTTTTATGCCAGTTTGTGGCTTTTTCAAAGATAATAAAAGCTCCGTGCCATAATCCCCAAATAACAAAGTTCCAACTAGCTCCATGCCAAAAACCTGTTGCCAAAAAGACAATAAACAAATTAAAGTATGTTCGAATATTGCCAACCCTGTTTCCCCCAAGCGGAATATACAAATATT
>CAYJKS010000147.1:2636-3029 GCA_964370705.1 uncultured Azospirillaceae bacterium | reverse complement strand
ATCTTGCATTTAAAAAAAACTACTGTATAAAGATTATTAGTTTTGCGCTTGTGGCGGAATTGGTAGACGCTGCAGACTTAAAATCTGTTGCCTGTAAGGGCGTGCCAGTTCGAGTCTGGCCTAGCGCACCACTTTATTCAAGACCTCCGCCAAGGAGGTTTTTTGCTATCTATTCCTTACTAATATACATAAATTTATATAAAAAAATAAATTAACACCAAAAGCTACAATCAAGATATGCCTTAATAAAATAATTTAAAACTTTTTATATTTGTAGTACGTTATTATACTTACAATATTCATTTTTCTATAAGGAGATTTTTTTATGAAAAAAACAATCTTAATCATTTTATCAATTTTGATACTACTAATAGTATCTTATAGTTTTTTGGG
>CAYJKS010000147.1:0-2626 GCA_964370705.1 uncultured Azospirillaceae bacterium | reverse complement strand
CTGCTACGGGAACAATTTCTCCGATTGCAGATGTTGACGTTGGCACACAAGTGTCTGGTAGAATAGAAAAAATATATGTCGATTATAATAGCATAGTAAAAAAAGGAACTCTTTTAGCAGAAATTGACCCTGATTTGTTTGCAACAAATGTTGCCCAAGAACAAGCAAACTTGGAGGTTGCCAATGCAAGAATAATGTCTGCAAAAGCAGATATTGTCTACTACAAAAAACACCTTAATAGAATAACTGAACTAAACAAATCTAGCTACACATCAGAAGCAGAGCTAGACGAGGCAAAAAGAAACTATGACAACTCTCTAGCAAATTTATCTCTTTATGAGGCACAAGCTAACCAAGCAAAAGCAGCCTTAGACTATAACAAAATTCAACTTGCATACACAAAGATTGTTTCTCCCGTAAACGGCATTATCGTTTCTAAAAACATTGAAGAAGGACAAACTGTTGCAGCTTCTTTTGAAACACCAACGCTTTTTAATGTTGCCGAAGATTTAACAAAAATGCAAATAGAGGCATCTGTTGTTGAGGCAGATATTGCCAAAGTAAAAGATGGGCAAAATGTTAGATTTATGGTAGATAGTTTTCCTAATCAAACTTTTTATGGGATCGTTACTCAAGTCAGAAACCAAGCAATTGTAACATCTAATGTTGTAACTTATGAGGTTGTAGTTTCTATTGACAATGCCGAGCTAATGTTTAAGCCTGGAATGACTGCCAACATAGAGATTATAACCGCAGACGAAAAAGACGTTCTAACTATTGATAACAAAGCTCTTAGATTTTCTTTAGGTGGCAGCAAGGCCAGATACCAAAATCAAGGAATTTGGATATTAGATAACAACAAGCCCAAACGCATAAACATCAAAACAGGGCTATATGATGACGAAAAAACCCAAATAATTTCAGAAGAAATAGATAAAAATACAATTGTAATTATTGAAGAATCTAAGACAAAAAACATGTCTAAACCGCAAATGTCTATGAAAGGAATGAGAATATAATGTCACTCATCAAAATAACCAATATTTGCAAATCTTATCCTCTTGGCAATAGTGAGCTAAAAATCCTAAAAGAAGTATCACTAACAATTGAGGCTGGAGAATTTGTTGCAATTATGGGACCTTCTGGCTCAGGCAAGTCAACCCTAATGAATATTTTGGGCTGTCTAGATACGCCTAGCTCAGGAAGCTACTTCCTAGACAAATTAGAGGTTGGCAAGCTAAGCTCAGATAAGTTAGCAGAAATTCGCAATCAAAAAATTGGCTTTGTTTTTCAGGGATTTAATCTTCTTTCTAGAACGTCAGCACTAGAAAACGTAGAGCTCCCGATGATATATTCAGGTATAGACAAGCAAACCCGCAAAAAAAAGGCTATCTCATCTCTAAAGACCGTAAGCCTAGATGACAGAATGCACCATATGCCCAACCAACTATCTGGTGGCCAACAGCAGCGTGTAGCCATTGCCAGAGCCCTAGTAAATGACGCTCCAATTATTTTTGCAGATGAGCCAACAGGCAACCTCGATACCAAAACCAGTATTGAAGTAATGAAGCTATTTACACAACTAAACAAAGAGCTAAAAAGAACAATAATTTTGGTTACTCACGAAGATAGCATTGCCCAATATGCCAACAGAATAATCAAAGTCATAGATGGACAAATAGTAAGCGATAATAGAAAGTAAAGATATGATAGACATCAAAACCACTGCTCAAATTGCAATTAGAGCAATTATTGCCAACAAAATGCGCTCAACTCTAACAAGCTTGGGTATCATAATTGGCGTTGCATCTGTTATTATTATGCTATCTATTGGCAACGGTGCACAAATAAGCATAAAAAAAGACATGCAATCTATGGGCTCAAACCTACTTATTCTTCGCTCTGGCACCGCAACATCTGGCGGAGCAAAAACCTCTAGAGGCTCTATCCCTACTATTAAGGGCTCTGACGGCACAATAATTGAACAAAAGGTAGAAGGAATTTTATATACTGCACCTGTGCTTGATCAAGCAACACAAATTGTTTATGGCAATACAAACTGGCTAACCCAGACAAATGGCACAAATAGCAATTTTTTTAAGATAAAGGATTGGGGCTTAGAATACGGCAAATTTTTTTCACAAAGTAATATTACCAACGCTTCAATGGTTGCAATTTTAGGCAAGACGGTTGCCGTAGAGCTTTTTGGTGATGTAGATGCTTTGGGCAAAACTATCCGAATAAAAAATCTGCCGTTTAAGGTTATTGGTGTTTTGGAAGAAAGAGGAGAAGACGGCGGCGGTAGAGATCAAGATGATGTTATATATATTCCCATTACAACTGCACAAAAAAAGATTATTGGTATAAGTTTTCCTGATGAGGTAAAATATATTATAATGCAAGCTGCTAGTTTGGAAGACACATACTCAACCCAAGAAGAAATTAGAGAAATAATTCGCAAAAAGCACAACCTTGGAGAAAACAAAGAAGATGATTTTATTATCTTTAACATGACCCAAATGCAAGAGACTTTAGAAAATTCTACCAAAATTCTAACTATCTTACTAGGTTCTATTGCTTCTATCTCTTTGCTTGTTGGTGGCATTGGTGTAATGAATATTATGCT
>CAYJKS010000146.1:306-3042 GCA_964370705.1 uncultured Azospirillaceae bacterium | reverse complement strand
AATCATTAAACAAATCAATAAAAGATAAAAACTACAACCAAGATACAAGAAAAAAAATCAAAAAGGCATTTTGCCCAGATGAGTATAACGACAAAAACAACTCTAAAAGAATTGTAGAAAATATAAAACAAAATCTAGATATAAAAGGAACAAAATAAATGATATATGGAATAATATTAGCTTCTGGACTAGGCTCTAGATTTAATGACGAAAAGCCAAAACAATTTATTAAAATTGCAGGAAAAACTGTTTTGGAACATACAATAGAAGTTTTTGAAAACAATGCCCAAATTGATAAAATAATTGTTGTAATAACACCTCAATACAGACATATCCTAGAAGAAATTTTATTAAAAAATAATTATAAAAAAATAGAAAAAGTTCTAAATGGAGGCGACACACGCAAAGAAAGCTCACATATCGCAATATCATCTATAAATCAAGATGACTCCAAAGTTGTTATTCATGATTGTGCTCGACCATTTTTATCTACAGATACAATTGAAAAATGTATAAAAGCATTAGATAAATATGACGCTGTAGATGTTGCTATTGCTTCAGCAGACACCCTAATTGAAGTAAATGACAATAATGAGATAGTAAATATTCCAAACAGAAACAATATGCGAAGAGGACAAACGCCACAGTGTTTTAAGCTGTCTGTTATTAAAAAAGCGCATGAATTATCAAAAAATGATGAAGCGTTTACAGATGATTGCGGACTAATCATAAAGCATAACTTATGCCCTGTATATGTTGTTGAGGGAGAAAGCAAAAACATCAAAATCACATTGCCAGAAGACATATTTTTAGCAGACAAACTTTTTCAAATCAATAGCGTCCAACAACCAGATTCTATTGACATAAAAAGCATAAAAAACAAAGTAATAGTCATTTTTGGCGGATATAGCGGTATTGGGCTATCTACAATAAACTTGGCTAAAGAACATGGTGCAATTACTTATGCATTCTCTCATAAAAATGGTGGCGATGTATCTGACTTTTCTAATGTAGAAAAAAAACTAAAAGAAGTATTTGATGCTGAGGGCAAAATTGATTATGTTGTAACAACAGCAGGCATCTTAAATATCGGAAAATTGTTAGATAGAGATATTAGCCATATTCAAGAAGAAATTGCAGTTAATTATATGGGGAGCATCAATGTTTGTAAAGCAAGCATTCCATACCTTGCACAAACAAAAGGCGGCATATTATTATTTGCCTCATCTTCATACACCAGAGGACGTGCCTTATATTCAACATATTCTTCAACAAAAGCTGCAATTGTTAATTTAACCCAAGCATTAGCAGAAGAATTATATAGTGACGGAATAAAAATTAATGTTATAAATCCAGAAAGATGTGCGACCCCAATGCGTTTTAATAACTTTGGAAAAGAGCCAGAAGGTAGTTTGCTTCAACCAGAAAAAGTAGCCAAAGCATGCATAAAAACTCTTATTTCAAATTTAACAGGACAAGTTATAGATGTTAGAAAATAAAAAAAATATTTTAGTTTTTCCGTGTGGTAGTGAAATTGGCTTAGAAGTTCATCGCTCACTAAACAAATCAATTCATTTTGAGATGTTTGGTGCTTCTAGCGTTGATGACCACGGAAAATATATTTATAAAAATTATATAAGCAATGTTCCATTTATTGATAGCAACGATTTCATTGATTCAATCAACAAAATTATACAAACTTATCAAATAGATTTTATAATCCCCGCACATGATAGTGTTGTGCTAAAATTAGCACAAAATAAAGATAAAATAAATTGTCAAATTATAACATCTGATGTAAAAACTTGTGAGATTTCTCGCTCCAAGCTTTTAACATATAAGACATTAAAAAATACTATCCCTACCCCTAACATATATAACATCAATAATATAGATACATTCCCTGTTTTCTTAAAACCAGATGTAGGGCAAGGAAGCAAAGGTTGCCTCAAAGCAAATAACATAATTGAAGTTGAAAACGCCATAAAAAAAGATTCTTCTTTATTTATTTCAGAATATCTGCCTAACAATGAATACACTATTGATTGCTTTACAAATTATAAAGGGGAGCTTTTGTTTGCCAAAGGTCGACAAAGATCTAGAATATCTAATGGAATTAGCGTTAACTCTCAACCTGTTGAAAACAAAGTATTTTTTGAATTGGCTCAAAAAATAAATAAAACCATCAAATTTCAAGGAGCCTGGTTTTTTCAGCTAAAAGAAAGAGCAAACTCAGAATTAGTTCTTATGGAAGTAGCTCCAAGAATTGCAGGCACAATGGGACTATATAGAGGATTAGGAGTTAATTTTGCACAGCTCAGCTTGTTTGATGCAATGAAATTTGATGTTAGTATTTTTTGCAACAATTACAATATAGAAATAGATAGAGCCCTAAGTGCAAGATATAAAACAAATCTAAATTATAGCAATGTTTATATTGATTTTGATGACACAATTACTACTGATAATAAAATAAACTTAGATGCAATAAAATTTATTTATCAAGCAAAAAATGAAAATAGAAAAATAATTCTGATTACAAAGCACAAAAAAGATATTTATCAAACATTAAAAAGCCTTTGTATTGATAAAAACATATTTGCAGAAATTATTCATCTTAACAAAGATGATGACAAAGCAAAATTTATAAAAAAAGAATCATCTATTTTTATTGATGATTCTTTTGCAGAAAGAAAAAATGTTTTTGATAAATTAAATATTCCAGTTTTTTCAGTA
>CAYJKS010000146.1:0-296 GCA_964370705.1 uncultured Azospirillaceae bacterium | reverse complement strand
ATTAATGAAAATAATTGATAATGGCAAAAATAATATTATAAAATCAAATAAAACTGATGAAGAATATCCAAATGTTTTCATTCAGATAAAAGGCGATAACAATATTATCGAATTTGAAGATATTAACATTTCTACAGGTAAAAAAATTGATATAATGCTTAATTGTGATAGTTCCACCTTAAAAATTGGTAAAAATTTTAATGTAGGTTCTATTCTCGAGATTTCGATTTCATCAAGCTATACAAGAATTACTAATAATCAAATTATCATAGGTAATAATGTTTGGATTGGATCTG
>CAYJKS010000145.1:0-3058 GCA_964370705.1 uncultured Azospirillaceae bacterium | reverse complement strand
AAGCAATCGTTCTTGTTGCCAGCAAAAATGGAACAAATTTTAGCTAATGTAGAAGTTATTAAAGATGTTGCAAAATTCTTAAAAGATTTTGGAGCTTGTATGTATATTGCCAGAAATATAAACGTTTCTACAGCTTTTGAAGGAGCTTTGAAGCTAAAAGAAATTAGTTATATTAATGCAAATGCTTATCAGGCAGGAGAGCTAAAACATGGTCCAATTGCTCTTTTAGACAAAGATATGCCGATTGTTGCAGTCTTAGGATCGGATATGACTTTTGCAAAGGTGGTGTCTAATGTTCAAGAATCAAAAGCTCGTGGGGCAAAAATTATAGCTATTTTGCCAGAGAATGTGGAATATGATAGTAGTTTGTTTGATTATGTTATTAAGGTTCCAGCAATTTGCGAAAAATTGTTTCCGATATTAGCAAATGTTTCTTTGCAACTTATGGCGTATTATATTGCTGATTATTTGGGGGCAGATGTTGATCAGCCCAGAAACTTGGCAAAATCTGTTACGGTTGAATAAACAAAAAGCACCTCTTGAGGTGCTTTTTGCAAATTTAGTTAATTTTTTCATTGTTTAATGGTTTTAAATAATTACTACAATCTCTATATCGATATTGATTGTATATATATTTGGATTTTGTCAATATTTAATACTGTTTAAGCGAATATTAATGTTTTTGGTATAAATTTTAGTTTGTATTTTATTTTGAGGAGATAAGAAATGAAGAATAAATTGTTAGTTGCTCTGATAATCTTTGCCTCATGTTTTGCGACATATTTTTTGGCAACATATAATCCAAACAAAAACAGCGTGGTTGTGGTGTGGAGTAGTGCCGATGAAATGGTGGCAAAGAGGGTTGTGTTACCATATGTGACAAATGCAAAGAAAAAAGGTTGGTTTGATAATGTATCTCTTATGGTTTGGGGACCGTCTGCAAAAGTTGTTGCAGAAAATGAGGAGCTTCAAAATCTTATTAAGAAAGCACAAGAGGCTGGTGTTTATACGCAAGCATGTCTTGCTTGTGCTGATGCTTATAATGTTACCGCAATACTTGAAGCACTCGGTTTTGATATGAAGTATATTGGGGTTCCATTGGCCACTTATCTAAAAACAGGGCATAGCGTTTTGACTTTTTAAGTCTGTTACAAATTATATTATAACAAAAAACCACCCAAGAGGGCGGTTTTTAGTTATTGGTGAGCGGTTCTGTGCAAAACCTGGGCTATCAAAACACCTGTCATAGCACGGCTCGACCGTGCTATCTAAGTGCAAACTAGCAAATTTTTATCAAAATTTAGCATATTCCCATCAACACCCAACCTCTCGCTATTAATAGCAACAAGTCTTTTGTTTAAAACACAAATACTACCCGTTAAGGTGGCATTTGCTTTAAGAGTTTTGCTAAGCAGATAAAACCTGTAACTGCTTGTGCTTGCTTCTTTTTAGTGCCGCTAGAGTTTTATGCGGATTTTGGGCAAACTCTAGATACTCTTTGAAAAGAGCCACAAAGGGAGGGTTGATAGCCTCAATTTCGTCGGCTCCAATTATCATGAGCTCCATTGTTTCGTCAAACCCATTGATAAAAGATGTTGAGACACCTATAGCTTCGCCTACAAGCAAGGGCAATATAGGAACTTCTAGCACCTTATCTTGCTTTATGTCAAGCGTCTCGCTAGCCTTTACATAAGGTGCTCCTGCAGCAACTAACTTTTGGAATGACTTCCTTCTAAAGTAGCTGTTTTTCACTTCTGTTTTATCATACAAGTCCCACCCAGTCGGGTCTACTTTTTTTTTGTACTCGTAAAAGTATTTAATTATACTCTTTAAATAGCAAATAAGCACCAAAGAATCTATCATTTTATTATTAACCCTGTCTGCAAGCCAGGCTTCCTCAAATTCTGTTAAAAGTCTACAGCTTTTATCAATTCTAATATGGGACAGATCCATAAAGCTTCTATCATCTTCTCCAAGTGACGGAAACTGCCTTTGTGCGATAGAAATAATATATTGATCATACCACTGTTTGGCGATACCTTCTTTTTCGATAACCTTTGCAAGATGCCATCCAAATTTTAATAAAGAATCTCTGGAAATTTTTTCTAAGCACTCTGGCAATTCTTTATCATTATCTGGCAGAAACGGGGTTTCTTTTCTTATATAATTCCAAAGCTTTTGCTTCTTATAAGAGTTGTCCCTGCTTTCTTCATAAACATCAGTTCCTTTACAGCGCTTGACGGTGTGCACTTCATTGGGTTTAACAACTCTTCGTTGCGTTGTTAGCCAAATAATTAGCACCACTACAAAAACGCTAGTACCTGCAATAATATAAATATCCATAGTTATTTTTTTCTGAGTTTGGAAAATGAGGTATCAGACACATCCTTTAATGCTTACCTCTCAAAATAATTAATATAAAAAATTTTTTGTTTCAAAACATATATATTAAAATTTAAGAGGATGTCAATATTTTTGTCAATTTTTGCTATATTGCCGAGGAGATTAGATATTTTGTATTTGGATAGCTCAATCAAGTTGAGCTATGACAGTTTTTGTTGGTTGTTTTTCTGTTGTATTAAATGATTTAGAATCAGAGTGAAAATTGACAAATGTAAGAAAATCTGGGGCTTAGCTTCAAATTAGTTCGAAGTAGCGACAAAAATGCATCATTTTAAAATGATAATATTCAAACCAACACAAAGCCTTGAAAAGCATACAAAAAAAGCACCCAAGAGGGTGGTTTTTGTTATTGGTGAGCGGTTCAGCATAATACCCGAGCCACCTACCATTTTTGTCATTGCGAGCAAAGCGCGGCAATCCAATCAAAAAACTAGCAAATTTTAACGCCACCCCATCAAACTCCCAGCATTATAACCATTCATCAGGTGCTATTAATACACTATCCCCAACAATTACTTGCTTATTAAAAACAGATGACTCTAAGTTTTGGGTTTTCATTTTAAGATAAAAATCTGCAACATCCTTTAACTCTTTTGTTTTTCTACCAACTGGTGATATTACACCAATCTTTTTTGATGGAAAGTTTGCTTGAATT
>CAYJKS010000144.1:0-3134 GCA_964370705.1 uncultured Azospirillaceae bacterium | reverse complement strand
TTGCATTTATTGAGAAAATGAATGGGGTAGTTGGTGACAAAGGCATTATCTATGGAATATCTCCAAAATCTGGAGAAGGTTACATAGATGCACTACAAAGAAACGAAACCGACAACTATGACGGTGGAGATTCTGTAACAGTAGCGGAAGACGATATTGTTTATTATAAATATTCAATATCAGAGAAGGAATTTTTTGCGGAGGACAAATCAAGGTCCTACGTATTCAATTTCTACAACACCTTTGAAGAGGTTGTCGCGGATATGTTTCTTTAGATAGGGTTGCTCTTTTAGAGCGACCCCTTCGTTTTATTAAAGCATTTTTTATAAAAATATGTTGTATTATTTTGCTCTTTCTGTTATCTTGTTTTTAGACAAAATAATAAGGGTTTGTTATGGAAAACATAGAGATTAAATCACACCAAGCGTTATCTCAAATCTTTGATGCTACTCAAGATTTTAAATATACTCGAGATTTTGGGACTTTTGCCAAGATTATAAATTCTGTTACTAGCAAAATGTCTAAGCATAATCAGGAAGTTTTTGCAGACATAAAAGCTTCTGCTCAAAATCTTATGAGTTTTTATCAAAATACAAAAATCAAAAAAAATCCCAAAGTTTATAATAGTTTTTATTTTAAGGTTTTAGAATATAGGGCTCCTTTAGAAGCCAAATATATAGGCAAGCTACTTTCAGAAAATGGCATAAAAGATGTAAGACAATATTTAGAAAGTAAGACTAATGCTGATTTAGACATATCTATGCAGGCAATAATAGATGATTATAAAAACAATAGAAGTGAAGAAAGCAGAAACAAATGGAACAAAGTTTTTGCTCTTTTTAATAAAAAAATTGTTATTGCTCCAAAGATAAAAACTCCATTTGATTATAGAAAAATGATAAGAGCAGCTTTTGAAGGTGGTTTTAAGATTGCATCTAAGCAAGACAATGAGGCAGGAATAGGTTGCTCAGCTCCATATCTTGAGTTTGTAGCAAAAAAAGATAATGGCAAAAGATACAAAAAAGAAGAATATGATTTTGACAATTCTTATATTATAAAGCTAATGTCACAAAGTTCTAATATGGCAAAATTGTTGCCACAATTAAGTGATGAGCTTGTTGAGCAAGGTGTTCCGCCAGAGCTTTTTGCAAAGTTTAATTTTTCTGACATGATAAGCGTGCTGTCTAATAAATACTCTTCTCCCAAATCATTAGAAAAATTTGAAAAGGGCGAAATTAATAATTTGCCGATTCTTTATTTTAATAAAATAAATAGTCGTTGCAAAGAGGGAACAAAAAAACAATTTCAAAAGAAAGAAGAAGTGCAAGAGCTAATAATTAGATACGCAGAAGAACAAAAAGATGTGTATCTTCATCACAAATTTTATGCTTTTGACGCCTCTATTCTAGACGGCTCACGAGATGCAAATAATCCAAACGACTCAGGCTTTAGAGATGTTGATAGCTTTGGCAATATTGCTGTTGTTGTTGGCAGGCATACACACCAAAACATTTTTCATAGTTGTGATTATAGTCATGAAGATTGTGTTGAAAGGCTTGTTGATACCAAAGATGGGGTTAATGGGCAAAATCTGATATTGTCTGCAGGTTGGAGATATAATGTATATACTCCAGACAATAACAGGGTAAGAAAAACATATTTGAATGTAGAGATAAAAAGAGGCGAAGGCAGGTAATGAATAATTTAATATCAAAACTAAGCAAAAATGAAGATTTTGTGCTTGGAGGTATGTCAAATATAAGAGAAAATATCTCTAGCAGAAAGCACTTGGTAAAAAGTGGAATTATGCCTTTTCCGACCGATTATTTGACTTTTTTAAAAAAAATAAATGGAGTGTGTAGTCCAAGCTCCAGAGTTTTTGGTATTGAGCTAGAAGAAAAAAACAGTGCTAATGATGCCATAAGACAAAACGAAAAACTTAATCGCCATGACAAAAACAAGGTGGTTGTCTTGGGGTATAATATGTTTGATTATTTGGTTTTTGACAACAATACAAATTATTATCAACTCAGAGATAAAGAAGATGATGCAGTTATTCATATTTTTAATAATTTTGAAGATGCTGTATCTACTTTGTTGGGGGTATTATGAGGCTTTTGTTACTATCTTGTTGTGCCCCATGTTCATGCGGGGTTATTGAGCAGTTGATTAAAGAAAATCAAGATTTTGAAGTTGCTTTTTATAATCCAAACATCAAGCCAATAGAAGAATATTATAAAAGATTAGAAGAAAACAAAAGACTTTGCCAATTATATGGGATTAAATTTATTGAGTTAGAATATGACAATGATAATTGGTCAAAGTTGGTTTTGGGGCTAGAAGATGAACCAGAAAAAGGCAGACGTTGTTCTATTTGTTTTTATATGCGAATAAAAAGAGTGATGCAATATGCCAAAGAACATGGTTTTGATGGAGTTGCAAGTGTTCTAGGAGTTTCAAGATACAAAAATTTATCTCAAGTAAATGAGGCTGCTCAAAAAGCATCAAAAGAAGTTGGCTTTGCTTATGTTGAGGTTGAAGCTCGTAAAAATGGTTTGCAAGAAAGAAGAAACAACCTAATCAAAGAGCTTGATTTATACTCTCAAGATTATTGTGGTTGCACCCCAAGATAACTTGTTTTCATATTGTCATTACCCGACTTGATAGGGTAATCCACATCTAAGCATACCCCATGTCCTTCTATTCTGTCGCTATCATACTCCATGCCGATAAATGGATTAAGCCCGACAATGACAAAAAAAGAGGCCGACAATGATAGCGTTAATAGGCGTTTTTTTATTGCTTTAGCACTTGACAAAATTGTCTAAAAAGTCTATAAATATAATCGACATTTACTATTTTAGAAAATTTTTAATACCAATTTTTATATGAAAAAAACAATTTTTGAATTTGTAATTACAGGTGGTCCTTGTGCAGGAAAAACCACTTGTTTGAGTGCATTAGAGCAAGCTTTATCGAATCAGGGCTTTTTTGTTATTGTTGTGGCAGAGACTGCAACAGAGGTTATTTCTTCTGGAATTAAGGTTGGAGATTTGCCTGTTGAAGATTTTCAGGGTCTAATTTTAGACAGAAGTCTTAATAAAGAGGCGACCATTTTGCAAGCCATATCTGCA
>CAYJKS010000143.1:2492-3166 GCA_964370705.1 uncultured Azospirillaceae bacterium | reverse complement strand
ATGAAAGAATAAATGCAAGATCAAAAACTAATAGCCTAGGCACAACAACCACAACAGGAACAATCGGCAACAAAAAAGTTCGTGCGACATCAAAAACAAATAGCTTTGATACATATAAAATAGATATGTTTGAAAATGGAATGTTTGACTTTTAAGAAAAAAAACAGCCTATCAAAAAAATGATAGACTGTTTTTTCTTTCTTACAGATTACCCTTAGCGAACCTTATTAAGATTACGGTTCGGGTGCTTAAAGAAGTGTTTGAGATCTTTCTCACTTACTTCTTCAATCACTTCCTCGCTGAGCATTTCATAGGCAATCATCGCCAAATACAACTCCTCCTCATCGGAAAACTCATATTCTTCTTGCCCACAATCATACTCTCCGCAAATTTCTGCCAAATATTCTGGCTCAAGTTCACAAATACACTCGGGATATTTGTGATAAAATATCTCCTCGTCTTTTGTAACACCCAGCAATTCTAATGCAAAATTAGTAAAAGCTAGGTAATTTTCTGCAAACCTTTGCCACTCTTCTTCTTCTCTTTTGGCTTTTGAAATTTGTTCCTCTTTTTCTGCAATTTCGTCCTCATCATTCCAGCCGAAGTCAGAATTTGTGAACTCAGAATTTGTGAACTCAGTTGAAGTTGCAACTAGAAGAATGTTCTCTGTAAGG
>CAYJKS010000143.1:0-2482 GCA_964370705.1 uncultured Azospirillaceae bacterium | reverse complement strand
CTTAAAACTTGTCTTATTCATACTATAAAAAATTTATTGGTTATTCAAAAAATAAAAAATTATGCTATGATAAGATTAAAAAGCCATAAGCCAGCATCATATATCTAGAATAATTTTTTGTAGACTTTATTTATAGCATAAAAATAATAATTCGTAAAGTTTTTTGCCCCCAAAAATATATAAAAAACTTGAAATAAAAAAATTTATGCTTATCTTAAATATATGAAGATAAAAAATTGTGTTTATGCACTCTTAAGTGTGGTGATTACGCTCTTATTGTGCAAAGTTTTTACCCAAATGGGTATGGATAATTGGTATAATACAACTCCAAAGCCAAGCATTGTTCCACCAAACTATGTGTTCCCTATTGTTTGGAATATATTGTATGTTTTGTTAGCAGTGTCATTTTACTTAGTTCTTGGCTCTCGCAACAACAAAAAAGCCACATATCTTTATGTTAGCCAACTAGCTCTACAAGTGCTTTGGTGCTTTGCATTTTTTGCAATGCAATATGTTTTTTCTGGCTTAGTGATTCTCATTTTCTTAAACATATTAGCAATAATGATGATGTTTGAGTTCAAAAAACTCAAAAAAATTACAATATATATGATTTTGCCTTATAATTTGTGGCTAGTTTTTGCCTTAATCCTAAATATTGCATATATTTAGTTTGACAAATTTTGATTATGATAATATCTATTACTTATGAATAGATATGAAAAATTAGCAAAAGAGTTTCATCAAGTATATGATTGTACAATCAACGCTCCTTATAGTGTTGAGCTATTGAACTTGCGACAAAAACTGCTAGAGGAAGAATTAAAAGAACTTAGCTTTGAGATAAATGCCGTAATAGATGACATAAATAAATTGGGCAAGCCTCAAGCCATAAACAAACAAAGAATGTTTAAGGAACTTGCTGACTTGCAATATGTTTTGAGCGGAATGGCTGTTGCCTTAGGGATTCCCCTAGAAGATGTTTTTGAAGAAGTGCACAAAAGCAACTTATCAAAACTTTTTGATGGCAAAGCAAAACACAATGAATACGGCAAAGTGCTCAAAGGTCCAGATTATTTTGAACCAGACTTGAGCAAGTTTGAGTAGCTTATTTTTCTAAAGATTCTAGTTCTGCAATATCTTGCTCGTCTATTTCTTCTGCCTCAAAACTATATGACTCATTAAACCAATTACCTAAATCAACATCTGCACATCTTTTTGAACAAAAAGGCTTATAGTCATTAGCAGGAGACAATTTTTTGCAAATTGGGCATTTGTAAGTTTTTATAATCTCAGTCATTATTTTTCTGCCCTACCCAAGCCTTGACAAGTTGGGCATTCTACTGTCATAACATCCATCAAAGAAGGTCTGCGACGTGAGCGAACAACCTCAACTAGTCCGCCTCTACTCAAGCCAAAAACGCTTGATTTTGTGCTATCTTTTGCTAATTCTTCTTCTAAGACAACAATAACTGGCCTAATATACTTAAAATCACTAAAACCTGCAAAATCAATAATTATTTTGCCACTTAAATTACGCAATCTAATTTGCTTGGCAATTTCTTTTGCGGCCTCTTCGTTGACCCTAGTAATAGAACCACCGCCTGTGTCTTTGCCAGTATCTACGTCAATAGCAACGCAGGCTTTTGTTTCTTCTATTGTAATTCTGCCACCATTTTTTAGGTTAACAGTTTTTTCTAATGCTTCGCCAATAGCTTCTTCTATCCCATATTCTCCAAATGGGTCTGAGTTATATTCAACATCAAAATTGCTTGCATATTTTTCTTTGATTTCTTTTTCAAAATTATGATTATTTGTTACAAGCCTTTGCAAACTTGCTTTATATTTTTCTACATAATCATATATTGGCTCTGGACAAGAATGTAACTCACATGGAGCTTGAGCATTGCGTGCTTTTTTTCTAATCTCTTCATATTGGGTTCTTAGCTCTTGCATTTCTTTAGCTACTTGCTCAAAATCCACATCTACAATTGCTGTTCTTAAAACCCAACCCTCTTGACCTTGCATCTGTTGTTTGGCTTTTTCTACATATTCATCTGCCAAACTTCTATCTTTTATTTTAGAAGAGGCAGAAACACCTAATCTAAATGGGCAATATACACAATATTTGCCAACTAATTGGATTGCTCTAACAACTTTGGGAGATTTTTCGGCACGTTTTTCTTGGCTTATTTGCACAACAATACTTTGACCTTCTGTTAAGTTTGCACCGCTTATGCCTGTTTCTTCTCCATTTAAGAACGCTTGAGTTTCTAAGCCAATATCAACAAAAAAACCTTCATTGTCATGAGCAAGACTAATTTTTTTTGCAACCTTGCCTAAATATACACTTCCTGCAACTGCGGAGTTTTGGTCAATGACTTCAATTTCTACCAAATTTTTGTCTTGCATTAAAGCAATACCAGAAACGTTACTTCTTTTTTCATAAACTATTGTATCTATGCTCATTTTATACCTACTCCCT